>JAQUHH010000161.1 GCA_028683685.1 Bacteroidales bacterium | reverse complement strand
ATGCTAAATCATGGTTATAGGGCAAAAAGCTTTGTAAAACATGGGTTAGAACATATCGCCAAAATACTTTTAAACGCTAATTGTCAAGATGATATCGGAATTTTTGATTTTTTGTCATGTAGTTAGAAATTAATTACTACTTTTTCTTCGAAACAATACACTTTAGAGTATCTACAATAAAAAAACATAAGGTAGATCCCAAATTGTTATGCAAAAATACGCAAAAAAAGACATATGCAAACATTTATATTAATATGAAACTTGTTAAACAAGCCACCCAAAAAACACAATCCACTAGTTTACAGGCATTTATGCAATTAAACCTAAATAAATAAAAATCAATTTAAAATGATTGTAAAAAAAAACATCTAAATTCTTTTTTTTTAACAATAAATCAAAATAAAAGATGTACTTTTGTTTCGTAAATAAATTTTTTTAAATACTTAATTATTATTATTATGCCTATCGGAGTTATTAAATTCTTCAATGAAAGTAAAGGTTACGGTTTTGTATGCGAAGACGATACAAACAATGAAATTTTCGTACACGTTACTGGTTTAAATGACAAAGTTACAAACGATGACAGAGTTGAATTTGAAATCGTAGAAGACAAACGTGGAAAGAAAGCAATAAACGTCAAAAAAATATAATTTTTTTGAGATTACTTTTAGAAAAGTCCTGAAAATTCAGGGCTTTTTTTTATTATAAAAAGCTTGCACAAAACAACTTAACATCTGACGGGCCTTATATGCCTTATTTTAAGTACTTTTGAAAACTAATTTCACAACTTCATGAATATTCTTCTGGCAGAAAAACTTTCAAAAACCTACGGCGAAAAGACGCTTTTTTCGGATTTAACCTTTGGGATTGAAAAAGGACAAAAAATAGCTCTTATTGCTCGCAATGGCACTGGAAAAACTACACTTCTTAATATTATTAGCGGAATTGAATCGGCGGACGAAGGACAAATTGTTTTACGAAACGACGTTCGCTTGGCCTATCTTCCGCAAGATCCTGAATTTGATCCTGAAGCAAATGTCATTGATCTGATATTTAACAGTGAAAACGAAACCATAAAACTCATCAAAGAGTATGAAAGTTGCTTATTGAGTATTCAAAAAAGCGAGAATCATAGCTTCATTCCCGAAAACTACGAAGCTGTATTGCGTCAGATGGACACTTTGGACGCTTGGAATTACGAAAATCACATCAAGCAGATCTTGGGAAAATTTCAAATTACTGATTTTGAACAAAAAGCAAAAGAGCTTTCTGGAGGTCAGAAAAAGAAAATTGCACTGGCTTCTGCACTGATAAATCAAGCCGACCTTCTTATTCTGGATGAGCCAACAAACCATTTAGATCTTGATATGATTGAGTGGCTCGAAGAGTATTTAAACAAACAAAACTTGTCTTTGCTAATGGTAACTCACGATCGAAGTTTTTTAAACAACGTGTGTGATGAAATATTGGAAATCGACAATCAGCAAATTTACCGCTACAAAGGGAGATATGAATACTTTCTTGAAAAGAAAGAGGAACGTATTCTGAATGAAAAAGCGGAAACTGAAAGAGCACAATCTGTATACAAAAAAGAGCTTGACTGGATGAGACGCACTCCCCAAGCCCGAACCACCAAGTCAAAAGCACGCATTGACAATTTCTATGAAATTGAAGACAAGGCTTCGAAAACGAAGCAACAAGAGATGAAATCGTTTGGAGTGACCAGCGAGAGAATTGGAAATAAGATACTAGAAATAAACAACTTGCATTTTTCTTTTGACGATAGAAAGATCATTGATGATTTTACGTATACTTTTAAAAGAGGAGAAAGAATTGGCATTGTTGGTGCCAATGGATGCGGAAAATCGACACTTCTTAAAATTCTTATCGGAAAATACAAACCCAATGCAGGAAAAATATCCATTGGAAGCACTGTTAAATTCGGCTACTATTCTCAAGAAGGACTAAATATTGATTCTTCAAAACGACTTATCGATATTTTGAAAGAACATACCGAATATATCCGTCTTAAAAATGGAAAAGAAATTTCGGCCTCTATATTTTTGAATCTTTTTGGATTTGCCCACACTACCCAATGGAATTATTACGAAAACTTAAGCGGTGGCGAAAAACGCAGATTCCATCTTCTGTTGGTGCTTTCTCAAAATCCAAATTTCCTTCTTCTGGATGAACCCACCAATGATTTTGACATCGAAACTATGAATACCTTGGAGGAATTTCTTTTGGATTTTGAAGGATGTGCACTGATTGTTTCTCACGACCGATTTTTATTGGATAAAATTACCGACCATATATTTGTTTTTGAAGAAAATGGAGTTATAAAAGACTATTATTCAAATTATAGCGAATACCGAAAACAAAAAAGGAAAGAAGAGAGTCAAATTCGGAAACAATCGCAATTGGAAACTCAAAAAGAGATTGAAAAAACGCCCAAAAAAGAGACTGCTAAAAAAAGAACTTACAAAGAAGAACAAGAATATCAAAAACTGGAAGTTGAAATAGCAGAATTAGAAATCGAAATTGAGAAAATATTGAATCTTATGAACATGGGCGAAACCGACAACGAAATGCTCACAAATTGGTCTAATGATTACCAAAACAAAAATGAATCTTTAGATGAAAAAATGATGCGCTGGATGGAGCTAGACTAAGGTTTCAAAACGAAAATACAACTTATTGAAACAGTTTTTGCTCCATTTTTCGGACCATCGGAACCAACAAATGGTTTTCAAGAAGTATATGGTCGGCTAAATCTTTTTCGAAGCGATAAAGTAAAAACAAAATATGAATAACTGTTTCATCATCGGGCAATGAAAAATACTTAATTAAAACATTTTTCAAATCAAATAATTTCTCTTGAATAGAATGATGTTTGTCCTGAAAATGATCAATTCGGAAATCAATATCCTCTAGTTCACTTTTATCAACACCTTCTTTAATTGCCATATTCAATAATCGAAGATAGGGAAAAACGACATCTTCTTCATACTGAATATGCTCCGTTAACTCCTTTATGTACTGATTAAAAAACCGCATCAAAAGAACCGAGCGTGTTTCTTCTTTACATATTTTGGACACATCTTTGATAAGTAGTTTTAGAGTTGGGGTGATCAAATTATTGTAGTAATTATGAGTCTTTTCAATATAGTTTACCAATAACTCAACATCAAAACTGACTTCGTCAGCATGAGTATGAATATAATTTGGATTGTGAAAGACATTGATGATAAATAGAAAAAAATCTATATTAATTTTTTTCTCTGCACACACTTTCTCAATTGACTTATCACCAAAACCTAGTTTAATATTAAACCTGCTTAAAACGGTAAGAAAATGATAGTTGATATGCAGCAAGTCAGCCATCTTCATAGTTTTATTAAAGGTCGTTATAGGAGGTATTTGATTGTTCATTTCTTTTTGCTTGTATTATCAATTTCACTCAACTAACCAATATCAAATAAAAATGTTTGAAGACTTACAATTAATTCACATTTTTCAATAAAAAAAGCCGATATTTAGAAATATCGGCTCTCATTTATTCTAGAAAAATTTATTTTAAAATACTTTTCCCTGCAAAGAAAGAGGAATTTCCAAGCATTTCTTCGATGCGAAGTAATTGATTGTATTTTGCAATTCTTTCGGAACGACAAGCAGAACCAGTTTTAATCATACCTGTATTCATAGCCACTGCTAAATCAGCAATGAAAGTATCTTCTGTTTCACCAGAGCGATGACTTGTAATGGCCTTATAACCATTATCATAAGCTAATTTAATGGCATTTATAGTTTCGGAAACAGTTCCAATTTGATTTAATTTAATAAGAATAGCATTTGCTAGTCCTTGATCGATTCCTTCTTGAAGAATTCGAGGATTGGTGACAAATAAATCATCTCCAACCAATAATATTTTATCGCCAATGGCTTTGGTAATGATTCCCCAGCCTTCGTAATCGTTTTCTGCCAAACCATCTTCAATGGAAACAATTGGATATTTTTTGGTCCAGTCGATAAAGAAATCTGCCATTTGAGCAGGTGTTAATTTTTCGCCGGATGATTTATGTAAATGATACATTTTTTCGTCTTGCAAATAAAATTCGCTGGCTGCAGGATCAAGGGTTATAAACATATCATGACCTGGTTTGTAACCTGCTTTTTCGATGGCTTGAAGAATAAATTCAACGGCTTCTTCATTTGACTTCAAATTCGGTGCAAATCCGCCTTCATCACCAACATTGGTAGACAGCCCTTTTTTCTGAAGAACCGTTTTTAAGGAATGAAAAACTTCAGCTCCCATTCTTAAAGCTTCTGCAAAGTTTGGTGCACCAGCAGGAAAAATCATAAATTCTTGAAAATCTACACTGTTATCAGCATGAGAACCACCGTTTATAACATTCATCATAGGGACGGGCAATGTACGTGCATTGGTACCTCCTAAATATCTAAAAAGAGGTTGTCCGGTTTCGATAGCTGCTGCTTGTGCACAGGCCATAGAAACAGCCAAAGTAGCATTGGCACCCAGTTTCGATTTATTATCAGTTCCGTCGATTTCAATCATGCGATTGTCGATTTCATTTTGTTCAGTAACGATATAGCCTTTTAATTCTTCAGCAAGAACAGAATTAATATTATTCACTGCGTTTAAAACGCCTTTTCCTCCATATACCGATTTGTCATTGTCTCTCAACTCTATCGCTTCATTCATTCCCGTAGAGGCTCCAGAAGGAACAGCAGCACGACCCACTACTCCATTTTGTGTTAATAAATCAACTTCAACAGTTGGGTTTCCACGTGAATCTAAAATCTGACGAGCATATATGTTTATAATTGCACTCATAATTTTCTTTTTTTATTTAAATAATATTTTTTAACAAGACTACAAAAGTACAAAATTTCCTCTCATTATTTACAGTCTAAAACGATTCTTTATTTAAATAGTGTTAATGAAGCACCCGGAAAAACATAGCTTAAGGACAAAAAAACAATTAACTTTTATTTACATCTGTACTTTGTGGCACTTTTTTCTCCTAATTTTTCAATTATACCATTTTCAGTAGCAAATTTCAAATCTCTACTTGCTGTAGCCGATGATATGTTTTTGAAATTTAGCAAATATTCTTTCCGAGTAAAAAAACCCCCTTTAAAAATAGTTTTAAACAAATTGATTCTATCAATATTTGTCAAATTAAAATTCTGAATATTCAGTAATTCTGTCGATGATTTAAAAATAATTTCAAGAGAAGAGTGAATTGTTTTAATTCTATTTTTCTTTTTCAATTCAGTGGGTGGCTTACTTAAGTGAGCAGAATTCACCTCGCCAATTTTCTCTGAAATTGAGGCTATTAATTTTTAAATCTTTCCGGTTATGGTATAAGGTCGTTTCATTTTAAATTCCGACAGTATCATTTGATAGTATCAAAGACACTATTATTCTTTAAACAAGCTGAGAAAAAATCAGACATAATTCAGATTTTTCATATCAAACAATATTTGCAAAACAGATTTACTCTCTAATTAAAATGGCAGAAGTATGTGCTGGAACCACAATCAATTCCTGACTTACTTTAACGTCCGTAAAACCTTTGCCCACTTTCCCCTCCTGATATTTCAACTTTTCCATGCCCGCAGAATGAGCATCGCAAATAACTTTCCACTCCTCTGCATTTTGAATTTTGCGAACAGAAACTTTTTGTTCTTGAGAAGAAACATTATGAATCACCAATACTTCTTTTATTCCGTTTGGCGTTTTTTTCGTATCGGTTTCCAATGTATTGTCGATAAAATAACCCAAAATATTTGGACTCATTTCTGGAACTTTAATCAATGAAGCATCTATTTTCGGAAACTCAATTATAAACTCTCCATTTTCATTTTCAACATTTTTGT
>JAQUHH010000160.1 GCA_028683685.1 Bacteroidales bacterium | reverse complement strand
CCACTTATCTCATAATCAAAGGTAAAGCAACGTTTATTTTCATTGTTATTATCTATTTTCCGGTAACTTTGTTGGGCAAATATTAAAGTTGTAAATGCAATAAACAGGAGTAGCAATGGAAGTTTTAAAAAGCTCATTTTTTATTTAAAAGGTTTGATTTACAATGTCAAAGTCGATCTGTTTTTTAAATAAATCAACATGTCTAACTTTGATTTTAATAGGATCACCAAGGCGATATTTTTTTCCGTGACGCATGCCCACCATTTGATAATTTTCTTCATCCAATGTATAAAAATCATCGGTCATTCGTTTCATTGAAACTAAGCCTTCACAGCGGTTTTCTTTTATTTCAACAAACAATCCCCATTTGCTGACACCCGATATCTGAGCATTAAATTCTTCTCCGATTTTATCGGCTAAGTATTCTGCTTGTTTGTATTTTACAGATGCTCTCTCTGCATCGGCAGCCTTAACTTCCATAATGGATGAGTGCTTGCATTGTGCTTCCAAAAACTCCTTATCAGCAACATTTTGATGAGCCAGATATTTTTCCAACAATCGATGAACCATCAAATCGGGATATCGGCGAATGGGCGATGTAAAATGGGTATAATAAGGGAAACCCAATCCATAATGTCCAATATTATCTGTTGAGTAATGAGCTTTTGACATGGTTCTGACGGCAATGGATTCAATCATATTTTGCTCGCCTTTGCCTTTGGTATCTTCAAATATTTGATTTAAAGAAGATGCAAATGTTTTTCTGGAATTTACTCGAAGAGAATAGCCCAATTTTTTCAAAAACATCGAAAAAGCAGCCACTTTTTCTTGATTGGGTTCATCGTGAATTCGATAAACGAAAACTTTTTCTTTTTCTTTGGTCGATTTAGAGCCAATTAAAGATGCTACTTTTCGATTTGCCAAAAGCATAAATTCTTCAATTAACTGATTGGAATCCTTTATTTCTTTGATATAAACGCCAATGGGTTTAGAATTTTCATCCAAATGAAATTTAACTTCCGTAGATTCAAAATTGATGGCTCCTTGATTGAAACGCTCGGCTCTTAACTTCTTTGCCAGCGCATCCAAAGTGAGCATTTCCTCTACATAATCACCAGTGTTCGTTTCAATTATATCTTGTGCTTCTTCGTAGGAATATCTTCGGTCGGAATTGATAATCGTGCGACCATACCATTCGGAAGTGACGTGAGCATTGGAATCCATTTCGAAAACAGCAGAAAAACAAAGTTTTTCTTCATCGGGTCGCAAAGAACAAACTTTATTGGAAAGTTTTTCGGGCAACATCGGAATGGTTCTGTCTACTAAATAAACGGATGTAGCTCTGGTATAAGCTTCTTTGTCGATGATAGAATCAGGTTTTACATAATACGAAACATCGGCAATATGAATCCCGACTTCAAATTTTCCATTTTCAAGTTTTTGAAACGAAATGGCATCATCAAAGTCTTTGGCATCATCTGGGTCGATGGTAATGGTGAAAATATTTCTGAAATCTTTTCTGTTTTTAATTTCAGATTCAGGAATAATTTCCGAAATTGCATCTGCCACATCGTCCACTTCTTTGGGAAAAGACCATGGATAATCGATGCCTGCCATAATGGATTTCATTTCCACTTCATTGTCTCCGGGCATTCCCAATACTTCAATGACTGCACCAATAGGATTTTTTGAATGTTCGGGCCAATCTTCTAATTTTACAATTACTTTTTCACCATTTTTGGCTCCATTTAACGAATCGTTGGGAACCACAATATCAATCAACATTTTTGGATTATCGGGAACAAAAAACGAAACTCTGTTGCCAATTTGCATCACTCCAACAAAGGTCGTTCTCACACGTTCAATCACTTCTACAATTCGTCCTTCCATTTTTTTATTTTTACGTCGAGGGAACAACTGTACTTTAACTTTATCTCCATGCAAGGCTCGATTGGTGTTCAAAGCCGAAATGAAAATATCTTCCATACTAGCATCATTAACAGCAACATACGCCTTTCCTGTTTGCATCATATCCACAATACCTTCAATTGTAGAGGCTGAAGATTGAGCATTTAACAAAATTGGATTTATGCGAAATTTCCCTCTGCTAAGGTCAATTAAACTTCCTTTTTCAACCAAAAAATCGAGAATAGCAACCACGTTTTCCCTTGAAAAACGATCGGTTATGCCCAATAATTTTGATATTTGTTTGTAGTTAAATGAACGATTAGAATCGTTTAGAAAAACATTTAAAACTTCTTTTTTAAGAGTTTCAATAATTTCGTTTTTTCTATTATTATTTTTGCTTTTAGCCATAAATTATTTTTTTACTAAGCCAATCTTTTGTTCTATCGACTGAATTTTGGTTTTCATTCTGTTATTTTTATTTTTTTGCACATCGAATTTAACAGAAGAATAGACACGATTGCAATCGGAATCCAAACAGTCATAAGCCTTAGACAATAAGTCCAGAGCTTCGTTCATGGTCGATGTTTCAAAAACCGTTCCCATGGGCGTAAGCTGATAAGGAAAACCGCTTTCATCCATCATTTTTATAATCCTACTGACATATAAACTTACACTTTCTCCTTGGTCGGTCGGAAACATCGCGAATTCAACTAAAACTGACATTTGGTTTGTTTTATAGATTACTAAGATACAAACCTACGTATAATTTCACACTTATAGATAATCTATATACTAGAAAAATGTTAAAAAAAGTTTCTGTATCTAGTTGCTTTTGACCATTTGCAACGCATTGTCTTTTGCAAACTTATTTTGGGCTTTTTCAAATTCAGAATCACAGGCCTCTTCTTTGACAAAAACCACCTTTATCAGGCTATCTACAGTAATATCATCCTGCTCTGAATAATCACTTTGCAATAAAACATCCAAAATTTGTTTGTACTCATTTTGAGAAATTTCCACATAAAAACCAAACAACTTAATGGCAGCATCTCTGAGTTCGGTAGAACCATTAAAATCTGATAATTTTTTAATTTGTTCCAAAGAAAGCATGGTTTGCAACTCAAAATGCTCATAGGAATCGAGCATTTGATGTCGATTTCCTTCGGCACAAGCATCGCTGAACAACATAATGCTTTTAACGCTTTCTAACTGTAAATCAACAATATAGTTATTGTATTCTTCGGCCGTTGAAAAAGTCACTAATTCGCTTTCTGAGCTCTGTTTTGAATCATCTTTTTGTTCAAATACAAAGAAATAAAAGAGTATTATTGCAATTATTGGCAATCCAAATATTTTCACATATTTCATAATTACGATTCTGTTTTGTTTGATTCGATATCTAAAACTTCAAAAATAGAATTTTGACTAATATATTCAGGAACCATAGATTTCATATTTTTAACGATGATTTTGTTGTCCTCTGACATTGCTTCTAAAAGCAGAATTATTTGTTCGTTCACCAGATTGTAGTCATTGTCGCGGACTTTGGCTTTCATAATTTGTTTGTGCGAAGTTGGTAATGTATTTTCAGCATCAGCCAATAGTTCTTCATACAGTTTTTCTCCAGGTCTAAGTCCGGTAAATTTAATTTGAATATCCTTTCCTAGAGTAAGTCCAGAAAGCGTAATCATTTTCTTGGCAAGTTCAATAATCTTCACTGATTCTCCCATGTCGAACATAAAAATCTCCCCTCCTTTTCCAAGTGCTCCCGCCACAAGGACCAATCGACACGCTTCGGGAATGGTCATAAAATAACGTGTTACTTCTGCATGTGTAATGGTGACTGGACCGCCTTTTTCAATTTGATCTCTAAAAAGGGGAATTACGGAACCATTAGAACCCAATACATTCCCAAAACGAGTGGTAACAAACACCGTTTTAGAAATTTTGCTCAATGCTTGAACATAAATCTCTGCAATTCTCTTTGAAGCACCCATTACACTAGTAGGATTGACTGCTTTATCAGTTGAAATCATGACAAAATTTTCAATCTTATATTTATCGGCTAAATCGGCTAAATTTCGGGTTCCACCCACGTTTACTCTGATTGCTGCCGACGGATTGCTCTCCATCATAGGAACGTGCTTGTAGGCGGCTGCATGAAACACAACATTGATTTGTTCCTCTTCGAAAATTTGTTCTAGTTTGGATCGGTTACAAATATCTTCAACAATAATCTTGTAACTGCCAGCAATAGCAGTCTCCGACAATTCATTATTAAGATAAAAAAGCGGTGTTTCGGCATTGTCCAATAAAATAAGACGATTGTACTTAAATCCAGTAATCTGACGAACAATTTCACTGCCGATTGATCCAGCTGCTCCGGTAACTAAAATGTTTTTACCTGTCAAAATGGGTTTAATCAAATCTTTGTCAAAATTAATTTCATCTCTCTCTAAAAGATCTTCAATTTTGATGCGTTTAATTTGCTTAAAACTCAATTCGCCATTGATCCAACGACTTAAAGGAGGAACTATTAAAACCTTGATATTGTGAGAATAACACTTATCAACAATCTCTTTCTTTTTATCTTTTTTAATATTATGGATCGAAATAATCAAATGAGCAATGGTGTTGCTTTCAATCAATGAATCGAGTTTAGAATATGAATATATAGCAACATCTTCAATCTTTTTATTCTCTTTTTTAGGATCGTCATCAATAAATGCGATTACTTTATATTTCAATCCAGCGTCCCTATCAATGGCACTTTTAGCATTTAATCCAGCCGCTCCTGCTCCATAAATAATCACTTTCTGACGAATTCTACTGGGATTGGTCAATTCTAAAAATGCCATTTTGATGCTGATTCGATACACCCAAATAAAAAAAGTAGTAATCATTAATTCAATAATCACAATTGACATTGGAATCAAAAATTTACCATGTCCAAATTTTAAAGTTATAAAATTGATAATCAAAAAGATAAAAGAACCCAATATATTAGCAACAAAAACACGAATATTGTCTTGAATGCCCGTATAACGAATAATGCTTCGGTGCGTTTTTAAAAGCAAATAGATAATCAGTCGAGTGCTAATCACAACGAGCAATACGTAAGGCATTAAATCTATTTCTAATTCTGGAATCTTAAAGTTAAAACGCAATAAAAAAGCAATCCAGATGGAGAAGAAAACAATGACTAAGTCAATAATAAGGATAATAAATCCTGGAACGTTTTTGATTTTGGTTAAATTTAGCATTGCATAAAATTTATTTTGCAAACCTACGAAAAATTTGATTACAGCCACTTCTCAAATACAGAGTTTTCTTGAAGTAAATATCATCCAATAGAATAGAAATCAATCTAATTCTTCAAGATAAAAAGGCTTTTTCAAATTTTTCATCAAACACTTTTTATATCAATAAATTGTTTTTACAATTTCTTAGGATTTTTGATAGAGAAAATGTGTTACTTTTGTATATTAATATTTTTAAAAATGAAATTAACTTTAAGAGAAAAATTAGTTTTGCTTTTTCATCATGAACTGAAGGATAAATTCAGTTTAAATGATTATCGTTTTGACACTACTTTCGCAGGAGCTATGCTTTTCGAAATGCTTGAATTGAAATGTCTTAATATTACTCAAGGCAAACTTATTGTCATTGGTAATTCTAAAAGTTTAAGCAAAGATCTTAAAAAAGTATATAAAAAAATTAAGAGCAAAGTCAAACCCAAAAAAGTATGTTATTGGGTCGCACTATTATCAGAAAATTCAAAAAAATACAGAAAGTATATTTTGAAACAAATGTCCAAAGAAAAATTGTTAACTATAGAGAAGAAAAGATATCTTTTCTTCTTCGAAAAAGAGATTACGCATCTATTAATACCTGATTTACGAGAAGAAATTGTAAACGATTTAAGAGCTGTTCTGATGGAAGATAAAAAACCCACATATGACGAAATGGCACTGATTTGTTTAATCGATTCTGCGGATGTGTATCGCTTGA
>JAQUHH010000159.1 GCA_028683685.1 Bacteroidales bacterium | reverse complement strand
CAGAAATAAAACTACGTGTTTGTAAAGAGGCACGAGTAATTCCTTGCAGAATCTGACGACCCGTAGCTGGACGTGCGTCTCTGGCTTCAATTAAGTTTTTGTCCTGACGTTTTAGCAATGAATTTTCATCGCGTAATTTACGAACACTGATGATTTGACCTTTAATGTAATTTTCTGAATCTCCGGCTTCAACAACGACTTTTTTGTCAAAAATCATATCATTTTCTTCACGGAAATCAATTCTATTGATAAGCTCATTTTCTAAGAATCGAGTATCACCTGGATCTTCAATTTGAACTTTACGCATCATTTGGCGTACAATAACTTCAAAGTGCTTGTCATTAATTTTTACTCCTTGTAGTCGATATACTTCTTGAACTTCATTCACAATATATTCCTGTACTTTCATCGGTCCTTTAATGGATAAAATATCAATTGGAGCCGTAGAGCCTTCAGAAAGGGCTGTGCCTGCTTTCACAAAGTCATTTTCTTGAGCTAAAATTTGTTTGGAAGTAGAAACCAAATATTTTTTCTCTTCCCCTGTTTTTGAGGTGATAATAATTTCACGGTTTCCTCTTTTTAATTTTTTGCTGAAGGATACAATACCATCTATTTCCGCAACAACTGATGGATCAGAAGGATTTCTTGCTTCGAATAATTCCGTAACACGAGGTAGACCTCCAGTGATGTCACCAGATTTGCCAAAAGTTCTTGGAATTTTCACAAGGATATCACCTGATTTAATCATGTCACCATTTTGAATAATGATGTGTGCATTTACAGGAATATCATATGTTTTTATCTCTTCATCACCCGAAGACATGATTTTTATCGATGGATTCTTCGTTTTTTGACGGCTTTCAATGATAACTTTATCATTATATCCTGTTTGTTCGTCGGTTTCTAGTCGATAAGTTACCCCTTCAATGACGTCTTCGAATTTTGCTTTACCTGTAAAATCAGAAACAATAACCGCATTAAATGGATCCCAGTCAGCAATGCGTTGACCTTTGGTCACCATACTTCCATTTTCTGAGTACAAGTGAGCTCCATAAGGGATGTTCGAGGAGGCCAAAGATATTTGAGTATTGGGGTCGATAATTCGCATTTCCGCAGAACGCCCAATTACAATATTATATTCTTTGCCTGCTTTGTCTTTATAAGGAACAGAACGAAGTTCGTCTATTTGTAGGATACCCGCATATTTTGCATCAATTGCTGCTTGAACACTAACATTGCTGGCAACCCCCCCAACGTGGAAGGTACGAAGCGTTAACTGTGTTCCAGGTTCTCCAATAGATTGTGCAGCAATGACACCCACGGCTTCCCCTTTTTGCACCATCTTGCTGGTGGCTAAGTTACGTCCGTAGCATTTTGCACATACACCCATTTTTGATTCACAAGTTAATACCGAGCGAATTTCAACTTCTTCGATTGGAGAATCTTGAATAGCTTGACAGATTTCTTCCGTTAATTCTTCGCCATCTTCTGCAATAATTTCGCCGGTTAATGGATGATAAACATCATGCAAAGCAACTCTACCAAGAATTCGGTCATACAATGATTCAACTTCTTCTTCGTTTTTCTTCAACGAAGTGACCACCAAACCACGCAATGTACCACAGTCTTCTTCATTTACGATAACATCTTGTGCCACATCTACCAAACGACGCGTTAAGTAACCTGCATCGGCAGTTTTCAAAGCCGTATCGGCCAAACCTTTACGAGCACCGTGAGTAGAAATAAAGTATTCCAATACGGATAATCCTTCTTTAAAGTTGGATAAAATTGGATTTTCAATAATTTCACCTCCACTGGCACCTGCTTTCATTGGTTTTGCCATCAAACCTCTCATTCCCGATAACTGACGAATCTGTTCTTTCGATCCACGAGCACCGGAATCAAGCATCATGTATACAGGGTTGAAACCATTTTGGTCTTTTGATATTTTTTCTAGCAAAATTCGACTTAATTTAGCATTGGTATGCGTCCATATGTCGATGATTTGGTTGTATCTTTCGTTGTTTGTAATAAATCCCATGTTGTAGTTGTTCACTACTTCATCTACTTCTGTATTTGCTTCTCCAACTAAAATAGCTTTTTCTTCAGGAACTTCAATATGACTTAAATTAAAGGATAAACCTCCTTTAAATGCCATTGTAAATCCAAGTTCTTTAATATCATCCAAGAATTTTGCGGTAGGAGCAGTGCCAGAATTTATCAAAATTTTGGTGATAATATCACGAAGCGATTTTTTTGTTAATAGTTCATTGATAAAACCAGCACTTGAAGGAACATATTGGTTTAAAATAATACGTCCAACAGTGGTCTCTACCATTTCAATATTTCCATCGCCTTTTACGTCTACTTTACAGAAGATAGGAGCGTGTAAATCTGCTTGTTTTTCGTTGTAAGCTATAATAACTTCTTCGGGAGAATAGAATTTCATTCCTTCCCCTTTTACAATTAAATCGCCCGAACTTCTCAATTCTTTGGTAATGTAATACAAACCAAGAACCATGTCTTGCGAAGGAACTGTTACAGGAGCTCCGTTGGCCGGATTTAAAATATTGTGAGATGCCAACATAAGCATTTGAGCTTCTAAAATAGCCGCATTTCCAAGTGGAACGTGAACAGCCATTTGGTCACCATCAAAGTCGGCATTAAAAGCAGTACAAGTTAGTGGGTGTAAGCGAATTGCTTTTCCCTCTACCAATCGAGGTTGAAATGCTTGAATACCCAAACGGTGAAGGGTAGGAGCACGGTTTAGTAAAATAGGATGTCCTTTTAAAATGTTTTCCAAAATATCCCATACGACGGGATCTTTTCTGTCGACAATTTTTTTGGCAGATTTTACTGTTTTTACAATTCCTCTTTCTAATAATTTACGAATGATAAATGGTTTAAATAGCTCGGAAGCCATCTCTTTTGGAATACCACATTCGTTTAATTTAAGTTCTGGTCCCACTACAATAACCGAACGACCTGAATAGTCAACACGTTTACCAAGTAAGTTTTGACGGAATCGACCTTGTTTCCCTTTCAAACTATCTGAAAGAGATTTTAATGGACGGTTTGATTCAGTCTTCACAGAACTGGCTTTTCTTGAATTATCAAAAAGTGAATCTACAGCTTCTTGTAACATGCGTTTTTCATTTCGCATAATTACATCAGGAGCTTTGATTTCGATTAATCTTTTGAGACGATTGTTGCGAATAATAACGCGTCTATATAAATCATTTAAGTCAGATGTGGCAAAACGACCTCCATCCAGAGGAACCAAAGGACGCAATTCTGGAGGAATAACAGGAACAATGTTTACAATCATCCATTCTGGACGATTTTTCATGTGCTTGTTGGCATCTCTAAATGATTCAAAAACATGCAAGCGTTTTAAAATATCTGCTTTTCTTTGTTGTGAAGTTTCATTGTTTGCTCTATCTCTTAGTTCAAATGATTCTTTATCCAAATCAATATTGGCAAGAAGGATTTGAATCGCTTCAGCTCCCATTTTAGCAATAAATTTTTCAGAATCTAAATCATCTAACATGTGATTTGCTTTGGGAAGTTTATCAAGAATTTCGAAGTATTCTTCCTCCGTGAGTAAGTCCATTTTAGCAATTCCCTCAGCAGTTGCAGCTCCGGCTTGGATTACGACATATTTTTCGTAATATACCAAAGAGTCAATTGCTTTAGAGTTTAAGCCAAGGAGGGCTCCAATTTTGTTAGGTAGAGATTTGAAAAACCAAATGTGTGCTACTGGAACTACCAAATGAATGTGTCCCATACGTTCGCGACGTACTTTGCGTTCTGTAACTTCTACTCCACAACGGTCACAAATAATACCTTTGTAACGGATGCGTTTGTATTTTCCACAATGACATTCCCAGTCTTTTACCGGTCCGAAAATACGTTCGCAAAACAACCCATTACTTTCTGGTTTGTAAGTGCGATAATTGATTGTTTCCGGTTTTACAACTTCACCACGCGATTGCTCTAATATTGATTCAGGAGCAGCTAAGCTGATTGTAATTTGCGAAAACTCTTTTTTTATTTGTTGGTCTTTTCTGAAAGCCATATGTTGTAATTATTGAAAATCAATACTAAATTCTATATAAAAAGATGTTGCTCCTTTTTCAAGCAACATCTTTTTAATTATTAATCAAAAGTAACATTCAAACACAAACCTTTAAGTTCATGAACGAGTACATTGAATGATTCCGGAATGCCCGGGATTGGCATATTGTCGCCCTTAACAATGGCTTCATACGCTTTGGCTCTTCCAATTACATCGTCTGATTTTACGGTCAGTATTTCCTGAAGGATATTTGCAGCTCCAAATGCTTCGAGTGCCCATACCTCCATTTCTCCAAAACGTTGACCTCCAAATTGAGCTTTACCGCCCAATGGTTGTTGCGTTATAAGAGAATAAGGTCCAATTGAACGGGCGTGCATTTTGTCATCAACCATGTGATGAAGTTTTAGCATATATATGTATCCTACAGTAATATCTTGATCAAATTTTTCTCCAGTTCCACCGTCGTAAAGCGTAGTATTACCATTCAGTGGTACATTCGCTTTTTTCATAAGTTCATTAATCTCATCGTTGTTGGCACCATCAAAAATAGGTGTAGAAAATTTCATGCCTAAACGTTTGCCAGCCCATCCTAAAATCGTTTCGTAAATTTGTCCCAAGTTCATACGCGAAGGTACTCCCAGAGGGTTTAATACGATGTCGACTGGAGTTCCGTCTTCCAAAAATGGCATGTCTTCTTCCCGAACAATTTTAGCAACAATACCTTTGTTACCATGACGTCCGGCCATTTTATCACCAATTTTGAGTTTTCTTTTTTGTGCAACATATACTTTTGCCATTTGAACAATTCCGTTTGGAAGTTCGTCTCCAATGGAAGTCACGAATTTTTCACGTTGTAAGCGACCTTGAATTTCTCGGTTTTTTACATTGTAATTGTTCAATAAACGGTATACTAAGTCATTGCTTTCGTCATCATTTGTCCAATGAAGAGGACTAATGACGCTAAAGTCAATAGTTGAAAGTATTTTTTGAGTAAATTTGGTTCCTTTGGGTACAATTATTTCTTTGAAGATTGAGTTGATACCCCCCGAAGTTTTATTTTCAAGTAAAACATACAATTTTTTCACCAAGGATTCTTTCAAAGCAATAAACTCTTTATTGAATCTTGTTTCAATTTCTTTTGTAATATCTTGATTTTTCCCTTTTGTTTTTTTCTCTTTCAGATTTCTAGAGAAGAGTTTTTTGTCGATAACAACACCTCTCATCGATGGATGTGCTTTTAATGAAGCATCTTTAACGTCCCCTGCTTTGTCGCCAAAGATGGCTCTAAGTAGTTTTTCTTCAGGAGTAGGGTAGGATTCTCCTTTGGGGGTAATTTTCCCAATCAAAATATCGCCTTCATTTACTTCTGCACCAATACGAATTAAGCCATTTTCATCCAAGTCTTTGGTTGCTTCGGCACTGACGTTTGGAATATCATTGGTGAGTTCTTCAATACCACGTTTGGTATCTCGAACTTCAAGAGTGAATTCTTCAATATATATAGAAGTGAAAATATCTTCTTTTACGATTTTCTCAGAGATTACAATTGCATCTTCAAAGTTGTATCCTTTCCATGGCATGAAAGCAACCATGAGATTACGTCCCAATGCCAATTCGCCTTTTTCAGTAGCATATCCTTCGCACAATACTTGTCCTTTTGTGACTTTATCACCTTTACGAACAATAGGACGGAGGTTAATACATGTACTTTGGTTGGTACGGCAGAATTTAATTAGTTCATATGTGATCACTTCATCATCAAAACTGATTAAGGATTCTTTTTCAGTTCTGTTACTTTTTATCTTAATGGTATTTGCATCTACATAAATTACAGTTCCTGAATT
>JAQUHH010000158.1 GCA_028683685.1 Bacteroidales bacterium | reverse complement strand
ACGAACATGCTCCTTGGTCAAAAATTATTTTTTGCGGATTCAACGCTTTGACAAACAGCGAAATAGGCATTATTAAAAAACTAATTCTTGAAAAAAAAGCAGAAGCCTATTGGGATGCCGACCAAAGTTTTTTTGAAGACAAAAACAGAGATGCTGGATATTTTTTAAGAGTGGCTCAAAAAGAGTTTAATTTGGGTGAAACTTTCCCCTATTTGGAAAATAATTTTGCCGATATCCCAAAAAACATCCACATTGTAGGAACTCCCAATAATATTTCGCAGGTGAAATATGCGGGTGAATTGTTTGAAAAACTAAAACACATCAATTCTGAATCGTCGAATGATCTTGTCATTGTTCCGGCAGATGAGAACCTCTTGCCATCGCTGCTCAACACCATTCCGCCATCGGACGCCAACATTACCATGGGACTGCCATTAAGTCAAACGCTTTTTGGAAAATTCTATCAATTGGTGCTCAACATGCATCTCAATAGAGAACGAATGCTCAAACAAAGCAAACGCTCGGCAAATGGCTTTTATCATAAAGATATTATCGCCCTTCTCTCCCATCCTATTATTCAAAAAACGGCCGAACAATTTAAAGATATCGACCTTTCAAAAGCCATAAATCATTTCAAAAAACAGAATATTATTTATGCAAACACTACTCATATTGGTAAACTTGAAAGCATTAATGAGGAATTTGTAAACTACATTGCCCCTCTTTTCACACTGGAATCCAATCCGGTGCTTTTGGTTCAACTTTTTTCAAAATTCAACCATACTATTCAGAACTTATTAGATCAATCTAAAGAAAAAAACTTAATTGATTATTTTAACAGACTTTCAATAGACCATTTTCAAGTGATATTTGAATTTCTAGAAAATCTTTTACCAAAATATCAAATTAGCCAAGGCATTGATTTTCTGATTAATCTATACCAATCAAAAATTAGCGAATACAACACCTCCTTTATAGGGGATGCCATCCATGGACCACAAATAATGGGACTTTTGGAAACCCGTTTGCTCGATTTTGACACCGTCATCATGCTGTCGGTCAACGAAGGCATGCTGCCTGCTGGCAAAAGCAGCAATTCACTCTTGCCATTCGATCTTAGAAGACATTTTAAACTCCATTCACACATTCAAAAAGATGCGGTATATGCCTATCACTTTTTCCGAATTTTGCAAAGAGCAAAAACAATATATTTGATTTATAATTCTGATTTAAAAGATGGAAAATCAGAAAAAAGTCGTTTTTTACGACAATTAATTTACGATATCGTACCTGAATGTCCCAATATTGAAATCAGTGATACCTTTTTGAATATTGCCCCAGGAACATTTGTCAAGAAAGAGATTTTTATCAAAAAAAGCGAATTGGTATTGGAGCAAATGAAATCTATTCAAAGAATTTCACCCACCGCTTTATCGACCTATATCCTTTGTCCATTGCGATTTTATTTCAAATATGTAGCAAGAATAAAAGAAGCCGACGAAATTACCGAAAATGCCGATGATGCTATCCTTGGAACGGTCATTCACGAAGTATTGCAGAAAATTTATGAGCAATTTCCAAAAAAACAGAAAATTAATCTTGACCAATTCGAAAAAGTTATCAAACAAGATATTGACATTCTGATATTTGAAGCATTCGAAAACATTAAAGATCAGAAAATCACCCGAGAAAATCTGAAAGTTGGAAAAAATAGACTGGCTTTTGAAGTAATCAAAAATTACCTTCAAGACTTTTTAAAAAAAGAAGCCAAACTAATCAAAGAGAATGAACTAATTCCTCTGGGTTTTGAGCAAAAAGCCAACATCAAGATTAAACTTCAATCCACCATCAAAGAGAATATTGAACTTTATGGTGTCATCGATAGAATTGACAGTTTGAATGAGGAGTTAAGAATTTTAGATTACAAATCAGGGAAAGTAGAACAAAGAGAGCTGAAATTCAGTGAGATGAGTGAATTATTTATGGAACCTAAACTTGCTAAGTCCTTGCAATTGATGTGTTATTCTCTTCTTTTTTCGGAACAATCTGAAGAATATCAAGAAATAATTAAAGAAAATGGATTTATTCCAGGCATTATCTCTTTCAAAAGTCAAGATGTTCTAAATTATTGCCTTTACAATGGAAACAATGTTATAAAAGCCAACGACATTGCGGATTTTAAAAATGCTTTAAGTCAATTTGTAAGTGCTATTTTTAATCCAGAAATTGGTTTTTTACCAACTGGAGATGAAGTAAATTGTGAGTATTGTCCGTATAAGGCGATTTGTTTAAAAGATTGAGGAATTGGGTGGAAAGTTCCGAATTGCTAAAAATCTTTGATTTTTAGCAATTCGAGTCCCGCAAGCGAGGATTAAAAAATCCTCGAAAAATTATAAAAATCTTTGATTTTTACAATTCAGAGCCGGTCACTTTTTTTTCTTGTCTCCATATTTTCCTTTTTCATTCATCAAAATATTGTATATTTGTAAACTAAAAAAAACGGATTTAACAATGAAGAAAGTAGACAAAATTTTCAAGGGCAAAACACTTGCTATTCTAAGTGGTGGTGGCGACACTCCTGCTATTAACTCAAGCATCGAATGCATTCGCAATCGCGCTTCCATGTTGGGCTACCAGATATATGGCATACGCAAAGGATGGAAAGGTTTGTTGGGCGACGGTGAAATTGTAGATTTAACCAATCAAGCATATGATGGCTTGTATGGCGGCACAGCACTATTGTCAAGCAGAACAAATCCGTTTCCTTCCAAAAGACATCCAGAAAGTAGAGTTCCTCAAATTATGCGGAATTTTGAACGGTATAAAATAGATGTATTGGTAACTATTGGTGGCGATGATACCAATGGAGCCGCAAAAAAGTTGCATGAACAAGAGGGAATTCCCGTGATAGGATTTCCAAAAACCATTGATAATGATTTAAAAACCCACACTATGCATTCGTATAATGGGAAAGAAATTGATGCGGTTATTTGTCCCGGTTTCCCATCGGCAGCCAAAGGATTGATGGAATTTACTTTGCGTCATCGCACGACTTGTGAATCTCATTCCCGAATTATGGTTATTGAAATTATGGGACGTGATGCAGGTTGGCTTACAGGAAGTGCAATTTTTGGCGGTGCCGAAATTGCTCTTGTACCCGAATGCGTGATGACCAAAGAACGCAAAGATTTTTTCTTCGAACATGTTAAAGAGACCTATTTAAGCTCTAAGAAAAAAGCACTCATTATTGCCGTTTCAGAAGGTGTGCGTTGGTGGAATGACGAAACTGGCGTTATTGAGATGGTTTATGCCAGCAAAGAAGTGGATGAATTTGGACATCCTCGTTTTGGCGGTATCAGCGGGGTGATTGCCTCCGAAATCACAAAACGTACTGGCATCGAAGCACGAGCTCAAATATCGGGATATTATCCACGCTCTGGCGACTGTAGAGAATATGACCGCAGACTCACTTCTACGCTTGCTGATAAAGTTGTAGACTTGCTTTTACGTGAAGATTATGGTCAAATGCCAGTGATGAATAGTGTAGTTCCGTATCAAGAATTGGAAGAATTTCATACTTCATCCATCGACATGGGAGCTATTGGAAACAAGGAACTTCCAAAAGAATATTACGATACTAGCAACTTTATGTTTACGGACGCATACATCGACTTTTTGTCAACCATTATTGGAAGACCTCGTAGCATCGAATTTAATACTGATTTTCCTATTGTAATTCCATGAAAAACTAAATTAAAACAATCCATATTTGTCAAATAAGGATTGTTTTTTTAAATTCAGATATGCTATTTAGTTCGCCACTGTTTTTGTATCTTTTTTTGCCTATAACATTGGCCTGCTACTATGTAAGCCCTGGTAAACTCAAGAATACGGTACTTTTAATTGCCAGTCTTGTTTTTTATGCGTGGGGCGGCGTTTCGCTTTTGGCACTCCTGCTCTCTTCTACCCTTGTAAATTATTTTTTTGGCTTACTCATCGATCGAGTAAAAAACCATAAACACAAAAGAAATGTCTTAGCACTCGGCGTTAGCATCAATTTGGGTTTGCTGATGTATTTTAAATATGCTAACTTCATTACTCTAAATATCAACTATATACTTGATATTTTTAAATCAGGGAATATAAATTTTCATGATATTGCACTCCCGATTGGCATCTCCTTTTTCACATTTCAAGCACTCTCTTATCTGGTTGACGTCTACCGTGGAACCACCAAAGTACAACGCAATTTTGTCAAATTAGCACTGTTTATCTCCCTATTTCCACAACTTATTGCAGGTCCCATTGTCCGGTACCATGACATTAGTTTGCAACTCAATAAAAGAGAACATCGATTTGACATTTTCGCTTCAGGAATTCGTCGTTTTATTTTAGGACTGGCACGAAAAGTATTGATAGCCAATCCTATGGCATATATTGCTGATACCGCTTTCGACATGCAAAATCCAGATTTAAGTATTTCAATGGCATGGCTTGGAATTTTCGCCTATGCTATTCAAATTTATTATGATTTTGCTGGATATTCCGACATGGCAATCGGCTTGGCTCGCATGTTTGGCTTTGAACTGCTCGAAAACTTCAATTCCCCTTATATTGCCAAATCAATTAAAGAATTTTGGAAACGATGGCATATTTCCCTATCATCTTGGTTTAGAGACTATCTGTACATTCCTCTGGGAGGAAACAGAAAATCAAATTCAAGAACCTATTTAAACCTAATCATTGTCTTTTTCATTACAGGACTCTGGCACGGAGCGGCATGGAATTTTGTCATTTGGGGATTGATTCATGGTTTATTTCTCATCATTGAAAGACTTGGATTTGATAAAATCCTAAAAAAACTACCAAATATCATACAACATGCTTATACACTGATAATTGTACTCTTAGCTTGGGTGTTTTTTAGAGCAGAAAATAGCGATCATGCCGTAAACTTTATTCGAACGATGGTGGGTTTAAACAATCCTGATTTTGCGTTTTTCCAATTGAGTGAATTTATTGGAATCCAGTTTTATATCGTCAGTTTGGTCGCAATTTTAGGATCCTTCAATGTTTTTCAGTGTATCTTATCAAAAATTAATTTGTACTTGCAAACTGCTTCAAAATTCAGCGGAAACATAAGCTATCACATTTTTGAAATATCCAAAATTATTTTCATAGTAAGCATGCTTTTTTTATCTACATTATACTTAATTACAGGAAGTTACAATCCATTTATTTATTTTAGATTTTAATGGGAAACAGAAAAAAAACATATAAAGGGAAAAAGCTCTATGCTTTACTTAGTACAATTGTATTTCTGATAATCATATGTTTACCTCTATCCAATCATATTTTTCATTTTTCAGAAAAAAAGGAAATCAGCAAAAGCGAAAAGCGAGTCTTAGCAACAAAACCCCAACTCGACATTCAAAAACTCGATCCTTTTCCAACTGCTTATGAAACCTATTTTAATGACCATTTTATCCACAGAGAAAAATTATTACAACTGCATACCTATATCCATTTTTTTTGGTATAAACAATCCCCTCTTCCCGAAAAAGTTGATTTAGGAAAAGATTCATGGCTTTTTTACACCGAAAAAGAGAGAGCTGTTTATGAAGGAACATTTAAACTCAACTCTATCGAAATTGACAAAATTGTAGATGAATTAAATCGTAGAGATTCCATTCTTCAATCCATGAATATTCCATTTGTTATCTTAATTGCACCCACTAAAGCTGAAATTTATTCGGACCAACTTCCATCCTATTATCGAAGAACTGGAAAAACATTTACTCAGGAAATTATTGAAAACATTCAAAATCGCACAAAAATTCCAGTTGTTTATCCAAAAGAGGCATTGACAAAAGCAAAAAAGAAATTTCAAACCTATCATCAATTTGACAATCATTGGAATCAATTGGGTGCCTTTTTTGCCTATTCCGAATTAATGCAAAAAATTAAAAATCATTTTCCAAATTTGAAAATAAAAATGCTAAAAATGGAAGATGTAAAACTAAAAAAAGAAATTACAAATGGAGGGAACTTAG
>JAQUHH010000157.1 GCA_028683685.1 Bacteroidales bacterium | reverse complement strand
ACTTTTAGTTTTGATACTGAATACTGCTTGAGTGGTTCAGCCGGAAGTCTTCCTGGAACATCCGATAATGGATATACAGGAACTTGGTCTCCAGCTACTATTAACACAAGTATTGCGGGGTCACAAGCATATATATTTACACCAACTGCCGGTTTATGTGCAACTACTACAAGTATGGATGTGGAAATTATAGAAATTGAATTGAATGTATCAATGACTGGTTCTCAATGTTATGGTGGAAATGGAAGTTTTAGTTTTACAGCCAGTGGAGGTAGTGGAACATATTCATATACGGTTAATGGTGTTTCGGCTACATCTCCTTATTCAGCTGTCGCTGGAACATATACCGTTGTTGTTTCTGATGGAACATGTTCTACATCGCAAAGTATAACTTTAACACAGGCTGAATTATTGGAAGCTTATTATACAAAAACAAATGTAACTTGCAACGGAGGTAATAATGGAAGTATTGATGTGACAGTGGAAGGAGGAACAACTCCATATTCTTTCGCATGGAATGATGGAAATGTAACCACAGAAGATAGAACTGGATTGGTTTCAGGAACATATTCTGTAGTTGTAACAGATGCAAATGGATGTAGTACTTCTATTAATAACATTGCCATAATACAACCATCAGCCGTTAATGTTATTGGGGTAATTTCGCACGTAGCTTGCTTTAACGGTAGCACTGGTGGAATTGTAACAACGACCATTGGTGGAAACACTGGAGGGTATACTTATTCTTGGTCTTCATCGCAACAAACGGCTAATATTATTGGAGTCATTGCTGGAACGTATACTGTTACAGCAACAGATAGTCAGGGTTGTACTGGAACAGCCAGTTTTGTTATTACTCAACCAGATGCGATAAGTATCTCTTCGCAACTAAGCCATCCGATTTGCAATGCTCAAACCAATGGAGGAGTAGTTCTGACGGTGAGCGGTGGTTCCCCTAATTATACATATCAATGGAATCCAGCTGGAATTGGAGGCAGTGGTACACAAAATTTAAGTGGTGTAGGGGCTGGAACTTATAATGTTACCGTTACAGATTCACATTCTTGTACCTCTACGGCAACGTATACAATAACTGAGCCTACGGCAATCTCTGTTTCTGAAACAATTGTAAATACGACTTGTGATTTGCCCAATGGTTCCATTAGCATTAATACAAGTGGCGGTACCCCACAATACACATATCAATGGGATGCAGCTGCTCAAGATGCAACAACTCCAGCTGTATCAAATTTGAATAATCAATTGTATACGGTAACTGTTAGCGACGCAAATCAATGTACTGTTGTGGATACGATATCGGTAGAAAGAGATATTCCTCCAACATTAAGTTTGGTGGAGCAAATCAATGAAACTTGTTCTGATACCAATGCGGTAATTACGGTAGAAGTTATAGATGGGAACCCTTTGTTTACTTATGAATGGAGTATTGATTTAGAACATAATAGTCCGACTATCAGTGATATACCCGCTGGGGATCATCTCGTTGTCGTAACTGATGCAGATGGTTGCGTGGACTCATTAACAATCGTAATTACAAACCATGAGGCACAAGAAGTAGGTGTTGCAGCAATCAGTCCTGCCCATTGCGATCAATCTGATGGTGGAGCTAGTTTGGACGTGATTGGAGGCAGCGGAACTTATACATACGATTGGGGAACTTCACCACCCCGAACAAGCATTCATGAAATAGAATTGCCTGGTGGTCAGTATACTGTTACTGTGAATGATGGAGTTTGTGATGTTGAAGTAATCGTGGATGTTCCCAATATGCCAGGACCGACCGTAAATGCTTCTGCAAATCCAAATGAAGTTTCTGTTTCAAAAGCACTTATTCGTTTTGATGATGGATCTGAAGGTGCTACTTCATGGAACTGGGATTTTGATAATGGACAATATTCAATAGATCAAAGGCCTAATTTCAAGTATGAAATGCCAGGAACATACATTGTTGTAATTACGGTTAGTGATGATTATGGTTGTACCGCTTCGGATACGGTCACCGTCATTGTACTTGAGGAGTTGGTAGTTTGGATTCCCAATGCATTTACACCAGATAGTGATGGATTGAATGAGTTTTTTGGACCTGTAGCAAGTGGTATGAGTTTGGATGGTTACGAAATGATAATTTATGACCGATGGGGCAAACAGGCATTTATTTCAAATGATTATTATCATCGTTGGGATGGAAAAATAAACGGACAGAAAGTAACAATGAATGGGGTATTTGTATATCGAATTGTGATTTATGATACATTGGGTAAAGATTTTATTTTTACAGGGAGAGTTAGTTTAATATTCGGTTTAGAATAGTTTTATCAAATATGAACAATACAAAAAAAGCTCAGTAAGAAAATTTCTTACTGAGCTTTTTTATAAGGTTTGATTTATTAGATGGTGTTAAGAGATTTTTCTTTTTTACTACTCATTTTCATAAGAACGACGGTGAGAACAATACAGATGCACAAAGAAGAACCCGCAATAATAAATGACATATTATGGCTTCCTGTATTTGCAAACAGCATTTGTGATATTCGGCTAAAAATAAATCCACCCAATCCCCAGGCAGTCATTAAAATACCGAAATTTAATCCAAAGTTTTTCATTCCCCAAAATCCTTTAGTAAAAGCTGGAAAAAGAGAGAGGTTGGTGCCATAATTAAAGCCAATAAATGTAGCTAAAAGAACTATTATAAATGCAGATGCAGAATTATTGAGGAAAAGTGCTGATAAAAACATCAATGAAGTTTGAAATAAAAGAACAATAAGTAGAGTTAAGTTTTTGGTGATTTTGTCGGAAACAACTCCTGCCACAAGTCTTCCCGAAGCATTCCCAATTGCCATAATAGCAACGGCAATAAAGGCAGAACTTCCTAAACTCGCTTTTGCCATTCCTGAAATGCTTCCAATAGTCATTAAGCCCGCACCAGAGCCAATGAAAAAGATAATCCACATAAGGTAAAACTCAGGAGCTCGCAACATTACACGTGCGCCAGAATCTTTTGTCACAATTGCAATAGTCGGTTTGTTATTCGTTTCTTTTGTTGTTGGTTTATCTTCTGCTACATAGTTTTCAGGTGGGTTTTGTAAAAAGAATGCTAGACCGCTTACAATAATAATAAATGAAATGCCAAAAATTAACATCGTACTTTGAAGACCAAAGCTTTTTACTAAAACGGTAGCTATCGGTGCAATAAATACGGGTGCCAGTCCAAAACCGGAAACCACAATTCCTGCTATCAGTCCTGTTTTTGCGGATGAAAACCATTTTAAAGCCGCAGGTGTGGTTGAAGAATAACCAAATCCAATTCCAGTTCCACCAAATAAGCCAAATCCAATGATCCACAGGTAATAATTTGTACTTAGGGAAGCTATTATGAAACCAATTCCAACCAATAATCCACCAATTTTTGCAGTAAATGCTGGACCTTTTTTGTCTTGTAAAGTGCCGGCAAACATCATGGAAAAAGCAAATGATAATATGCAAACGGCATAGGGGTCGTTTAGGGAAATAGTGTCCCAATCAAATGAACCCTCTCCTCCGATTTGAATGGATTGCGAAATTGCTTCTTTTAATACACTCCATGCATATAAAATTCCTAAAGCAAGATTGATAAATAATCCCGACATGGTGACAATCCATCCTCTGTTTTTTACTTCTGTATTGTTCATTTTTTTGTTAAGATGTTGGTTGTTAATTGTTTTTATTTGTTGTTTTGTGAATATAAAAAAAATCTTAGTTGGCAAAAATAATTTTTTTATTAAGATATTAAAAGATAGTTATAAGTTAAATAAAACATAAAAAGGATAATGAGTTGTATTACAATATTTTAAATTTTTATTATTGATTGTAATGTTAATGATTTTATTTTTTATTTACAATTTTATATTTTAAACTTGCAAAATTATTCTGTGTTTGTACTTAACACTCTATTATATTTTTGCAGATTCTTTTTAAAACATTATATGTTCCAAATAGATTTGATTCTTTTAGTCTGTTTCTTTTTTAGTATCTTTGTTCTCTTAATTGAGCAATAATAATGTATGATGATGGACGAAAGAATGATGCGGAGGTGTTTTGAGTTGGCTCAAAAAGGTCTTGGTAGTGTGGCACCCAATCCTATGGTAGGATGTGTAATTGCATTGGGGAATCGAATAATAGGAGAGGGATATCATCAGAAATATGGAGGTGCACATGCTGAGGTGAATGCTATTCGAAGTGTGAAAAATTCAGAATTACTTAAAAAAGCAACTTTGTATGTCAACTTGGAACCTTGTTCACATCACGGAAAAACCCCTCCTTGCTCCGAATTGATTATTAAAATGGGAATTCCAAAAGTGATTGTCTCAAATTTAGACCCCAATCCAAAAGTTGCAGGAAAAGGAGTGGAGCAACTGCAAAAAAGTGGAGTTGAAGTCATTCATGGTATTCTGGAAAAGGAAGGGGATATTTTAAATCAACGTTTTTTTACTTTTCATCGAAAAAATAGGCCCTATATTGTTCTTAAATGGGCTAAAACCCTGGATGGCTTTATGGACATTGACCGGAGTGATCCAGATAAAAAACATCATTATTGGATTACAAATCCCGAATTAAAACAATGGGTTCATAAATGGAGATCCGAAGAAACAGCCATTGTAATTGGTGCTCAAACAGCCATAAATGACAATCCCATTCTAAATGTTAGAGAGTGGGAAGGAATAAATCCAATTCGAATTGTGATAACAAAAGATAGTGAACTCCCAAAAAATCTGAACGTTTTTAATAATCTTGCAAAAACAATTGTTTTTACGAGTTTAAACATTACGTATTCTGGAGAAAATATTTTAACAATTCGATTAAACTCAAACAATAGGTTTTTGAAAAATGTTTTGTTTGAATTATATAAGCTTGATATTCAGTCTGTTTTTGTCGAAGGTGGATATCAGTTGTTACATAGTTTGATTGAGATGAACATCTGGGACGAAGCCAGAGTGTTGACTGGAAATAAATATTTTCAGAAAGGTCAGCATGCTCCTAAATTGGTTCAAAATGCATCCCAAAAAACAATCATTAATGAAGATCTTTTCGAATTTTACACAAACCATAATAGCATTTGAGTATGATACTTCTAATTTCAGCCATTGTTGCCTATATTTTAATTTACATCTGTTTTAAGTTTATTGATGTATTTAAAATTGATAATACCGTTTCCATTTTATGGAATTATTTGGTGGCATCACTCACAGGTTTTTTGGTTTTTGGTGTTGACTTTCAGGCTCTTATTTCTGCTCCATGGTTGCCAATTGCCATTGTGGTCGGACTTATTTTTTATGGTGTTTTTCATCTTTTTGCCATTTGTTCTCAAAAAATAAGCATTACCATGACGGCGATGTCTAGTAAAATGTCGGTTATAATTCCGGTGACGGTATCCTTGATTATTTTTAGTGAAATGTTGACTACTGTAAAAATTATTGGAATTGTCCTTACTCTTTTGTCACTTTTTTTAATCTTGAAACCAGATCGTAATAATCCGATTGATAAAAAATATCGAATTGTCCCCATATTGATTTTTATTTTTACTGGAATCTCAGATACGTTGATTAAGTATGCTCAATCAAGTCATGGAATAACAGATTCTATTGATTCTGCTCGTTTTGTAAGTACTCTTTTTGGAATCTCTTTTTTGGTTGCATTGCTTGCTGTTCCTTTTGTGAAAGTGAAACCCAAAGCTTATTTTTTACCCAGAAATGTACTTGGAGGTTTTATTCTAGGACTGGTTAACTTTTTTGCGGTGTTTTTATTTACCTATTCCATGATAAATTATGAAGGAAGTTACTTTTTTCCGATTTTTAATTCGGGGGTCGTTGCCGGATCTGCATTGATGGGATTTATGTTTTTTAAGGAACGCCTGACTAAAATCAATTTAATTGGTTTGTTGTTGGCAACCATTGCCATAATTACTATGAATTTATAAATATGTTTGAAGATGATTATAATACGATTTCTAGTTTTTCTCAAGGAATTTATCGTGAGAGAGGAAGTCGTTTTATTGCC
>JAQUHH010000156.1 GCA_028683685.1 Bacteroidales bacterium | reverse complement strand
AAAATATTCCAACAACAGATTAATTAATAAACATCAATGGATTATAACACATCATTAGACAAAATTATCATTCGTGAATACGGAAGAAATGTTCAAAAAATGATTGCCCAAATGCTTCTTATAGAATCGAAAGAAGTACAATCAGTGATGGCAAATGCAATAATAAAAGTCATGTCCCAATTAAATCCGAATGGAAAAGAATCGGCTGATTATTGGCACAAACTATGGGATCATTTGCACATCATGTCAGGTTTTCAACTAGAAATAAAGTCGCCATATCCAAAACCAGACAGCAACACTCTGACAATCAAACCAGAACCACTTCCTTATCCAAAAAACAAAATCAAATTTCCACCATACGGAAAAAATATTGAAGTGATGATTGAGAAAGCCAAAGAATTTGAAGAAGGACCTGAAAAAGAAGCATTTGTTAGCGATATTGCCAATCATTTAAAAAAACAATATTTAAATTGGAATCGAGATTCTGTTAACGACAGTCTTATTATAGAACATTTAAGCACACTATCAGACGGGAAACTACATTTAAGCGAAGATTTCAAATTTATTAATACGCGCGACGTTTTAATTCAAAATCAACAAGATTTAGCCGCCAATAAAAATATTCAATCCAAAAGGAAACAAAGAAAAGGCGTTAAACAAACCAAAACCTATTTTAAGAAAAAATAATTTGTTTCGAACTAAAAAACAATAAAAGTGAATATTTTAGAAACTCAAGATATTGTCAAACAATATGCAGAGCATGTTGCTTTAAAAAAAGTCAGCATTTCTGTTCCCGAAAATACCATTTATGGATTACTAGGCCCCAATGGTGCCGGCAAAACCACACTCATTCGCATTATCAATCAAATTATAGCTCCAGATGAAGGGCGGATTTTGTTCAACGGTCAACCCATGACTCGGAAACAAATTGGTTTAATAGGATATCTACCTGAAGAGCGAGGTTTATACAAAAAAATGAAAGTAGGCGAACAAGCCATCTATTTATCACAATTAAAAGGAGTTCCCAAACAAGACGCTTTAAAACGTTTAAAATATTGGTTTGAAAAGTTTGAAATTGAATCTTGGTGGAACAAAAAAGTGGAAGAATTATCCAAAGGAATGCAGCAAAAAATTCAATTTATTGTCACCATTATTCACGAACCCAAATTTCTCATTTTTGATGAACCATTTAGTGGATTCGACCCGATTAATACTGACATTATTCGTAAAGAAATTCTATTTTTAAAAGAAAAAGGAGCAACCATTATTTTTTCCACCCACAATATGGCTTCTGTTGAAGAACTCTGTGACAACATTGCTCTGATAAATAAATCAAAAAAAATATTGGAAGGCAATGTAAGCGAAATTATTAAAGCGTATACGAAAAATGAATTTTTAGTGGGCTTATCCCACTTCCAATCATCTCTAAACGATATTTTGCCCAGTGCTCTAAATCCAACTATAATAAAACAAGAAAACGGCAAAGCAGATGTTTTATTCAAACTTCCAAAAGACCTAAACTCGAATGATCTTTTAAATATTTTAATTCCTCAAGCTCACATTTGCTATTTTAACGAGCAGCTTCCTAATATGAATGATATTTTCATTTCTAACGTAAAAAGCCAAATTGATTTTAGCCATGAATAAAATTTTATTAATTATCCGTCGCGAATATCTTACCCGCGTTAAGAAAAAGTCATTTATCATCATGACCATTTTAGGTCCTATTTTAATGGCAGCCATTATGATTGTTCCAGTTTTTATTGCAAAAATGAGCGATGAACGAAGCAAAATTGTGGTTCTGGATGAAAATGGCTTATTTTATGGAAAACTACAATCCAATCCAGACATTAATTTTTCGTATACCGACACATACATTGAAGAATTAAAAGACACATACGAAAAAGATGGCTACGACGGCATTTTATACATTCCCAAAAACAGCATTCCCAACCGAGCCTATATTTTTTCTCAAAAACAAATGGGAATGGGAGTAAAATCTCATATTCAGGGGACTATGAAATACACATTGGACAACTATATTATGCAACAAATGTATAATATTAACAGAGATTCGATTCGAGCCATAGAACAGAATACCCAAGTGATGCTAGAAGAGCGAAAAATCAATAAAAACGGAGATGAAGAACATAGTTCAACTGAGATAAACACAATTCTGGGTATCTTGGCAGGCATTATTATTTATTTCTTTATTTTTATGTTTGGATCTCAAGTAATGCGTGGTGTTATTGAAGAAAAAACCAGCCGTATTATTGAAGTCATCGTTTCATCGGTCAAACCCTTTCAGCTAATGATGGGCAAGATTGTAGGCATCGCCATGGTTGGACTCACCCAGTTTTTGTTATGGATTATATTAACATTTAGCATTATTACCGTATTTAAGGCAAGTATGCCCGAGTTTTTCGAAATGACAACCGATCAAACCTCGATTCAGCAGAATCCATCTTTGGCCAATATGACCGAAATGGCAGACATGAACATGGACGAAAATCTAGATAAAAATCCTGAAGTAACAAAAGTTATTGATTCTCTTAAGTCAATCGATTTCACGACCATGATTTTTATGTTTTTGTTTTATTTTATGGCCGGTTATTTATTGTATGCTACTTTTTTCGCTGCCATTGGTTCGGCTGTAGACAACGAAGCGGATACGCAGCAGTTTATATTACCCATCACAGTTCCGCTTATTTTGGCTATTATCATGGCTCAATTTGTCACCAATAACCCCAATGGTCCCATCTCGTTTTGGCTCTCCATTATCCCTTTTACTTCGCCCATTATTATGATGGTTCGAATACCATTTGGTGTACCCATTAGTGAAATTATCCTTTCGATGACACTTTTGGTCGCTTCATTTATTTTTTCAACATGGTTAGCTGCTAAAATTTATCGAACAGGAATATTGATGTACGGAAAAAAACCAAGCTATAAAGAATTGTGGAAATGGCTAAAATACAAAAATTAAATTCTATGATTATTAGTATTTTAATTCCTGCATACAACGAAGAACGCACTCTAAAATCTATTCTGGATAAAGTGTTGGCGGTTGAATTAATTGGAAATATCAATAAGGAAATTATTATTATTAATGATTGTTCAAAAGACAGTACTGCTGAAATTGCTCAAACTTACATCTCTGAACATCCCGAATGTATAATTCATTTTATCGAACAACCCATAAATATGGGAAAAGGGGCTGCCATACATCGAGGAATTGAAGCTGCAACAGGCGACTTTATAATTGTACAAGATGCTGATTTAGAATATGATCCCAATGAATACAATTTCCTTCTTCGTCCTATTTTAGATGGCTTTGCAGACGTTGTTTATGGTTCCAGATTTTTGGGAGGCACGCCTCATCGGATTCTGTTTTTTTGGCATAGCATTGGAAATAAGTTTCTAACATTTACGTCAAATATGTTTACCAACTTAAATTTAACGGACATGGAAACATGTTACAAACTATTTAAAGCCGAACACCTAAAATCATTACACCTAAAAGAAAAACGTTTTGGTTTTGAACCCGAACTAACTGCCAAAATTTCGAAAATTAAAAAAATCAGAATTTATGAAGTCGGTATTTCCTATTACGGAAGAACATACGAAGAGGGGAAAAATATTAATTGGAAAGATGGAATTAGAGCCATTTGGTGCATTCTAAAATACAACATTTGGGACACTAAGCATCTTAAAACCAAGGCATAAAATACAAAAAAGCAAACAATCGTTAAAAAACGTAAACGATGTACGTTTTATAAAACATTATTGATATATTTGAACGAACTAATAATTAATAGATGTATAATGAAAACGATAAAATTTGCAATTATCACTATCCTATTATTTGTTTTAAGCTGTTTTAATCTTCATGCACAGACCTGGGATTTTGAATTTGAAAAAAAGGGAGTTAAGGTTTGGACTCGAAAATTAGATTGGTCGAAAATCAAAGAATGCAAAGGTGAAACAACCATGAAGACAAATTTAGGGAGTATTCTTTCGGTATTTGATGATATTCCAAATTTTCCTAAATGGGTTTATAAATGTTCTGAAGCAAAACGACTTAGAAAAGACAGCGAGTCAAGAGGTGTCATCTATTGTGTCACAGAATTACCTTGGCCAGCCAAAAACAGATGTATGACTTTTCAATATTTAATGACCCAAGATAAAGAAACGAAGGAAGTTACGCTCCGCTTTATCGGAACAAAAGATAAAATACCAGATGATGGAAATATCCGAATGACCTATTTTAAAAGTCACTATCTTATAACGCCCATAAGCGAAAATGAAGTGAAGGTTGTTTTTCAAAGTCATGCGGATCCTGCGGGTGATTTACCTCAGTCGATTATTAATATGTTCCTTAACGACACCCCTTATGTGACACTTTTAAACATACGAAACATCGTTGAAAACCCGAGTTTCAAAAAGAAATATATAGACCATGTTGAAGAATTCTCAAAATAACGAAACCCCACTAAAAGTCATCTCCAAAGAGGAGATTAACAAACTACCCGTTCTGAGCTATACAGGAGAAATTGTTGTTGTTAGCACTGCCGAAGATGCCGAAAATTCTGCCATGGAAATGATGCAGGAAAGAATTTTCGGTTTCGACACCGAAACAAAACCCGTTTTTGTATCCGGCAAATCAAATAATATAGCACTAATTCAAATTGCTGGAGAAAAAAAAGTTTGGATATTTTTAATCCAACACTTTACTATTGGAACACAATTCAGAACTTTTTTGGAAGACGAAAGATTTCTAAAAATTGGAGTTGCCATTGGCGATGATGTTAAAAAATTAAGGAGATCCACTGGCATCACTGCTCGAGGAATGTTTGAACTTGCACATTTATCAAAAAAAGTAGGATTATTAGAAAGTGGTTTACGAACTCTCACAGCAAAAGTTTTTGATTATAAACTCAGCAAAAGACAGCAAACCAGCAATTGGGAATCCAATCCCCTCTCCGAAGCACAAATTATATATGCAGCCACAGATGCTTGGATTTGTCGCAAACTTTATTTTGAAATGATGAACGTTCAGAAAAAAATGGAATAAGTTTAATTTTCAAATATACAGTTCACTCTACTCTCGCATATAACGCAAAACGATGGTTCTCCCATGTTTTAAAATATTCGCCCCCATTTATTAAATGATTGACATATTTACTTTGATTTTTTGAATCATCCAAAAAATAATTAATTCGACCTAATTGATTATTCGGATAAACACAAGAATATCTACCAGTCATAAAACCCAATGCTTTTGGATAATTAAAATAAATGGTATCACTATTAAGAGTGTTCTGTTTTATTGTCAGCCATGCTTCTTGAGCACTATTACTATACGGACCATCAGGCTCACGCTGATTATCAACAACATAATTAATACTCGGCAAATATTGAATCAAGAAAAAAACGGGAATAATCAGAGTCATTTTCTTTATGCCTTGTAGCTCAATTTTTCTATTAATAAATGCAATTGACTGTGCTATAATCAACAACAAAAGAGAAAAAATTGGAAATAGAAATCGATATCCTGCTGCCTGATACGGGTATGTAAAAATCAAACCTAAATAAAATATCAAAAATAAACTTTCGGGAAGGTGTTTTTTCTCTTTAAAAACAGAATAAAAACCGATTATCAGAAGACCAATAGTTGAAAACTGTGTAAAAACGATTAAATAATTCTTAGTTTCGAGAAAAGGAATAAATATATTATACAAATGTTTAAAATAAAATTCAGAATTTGAAAGAATGGTTAACCAAACACTATCTGACTGAAAGTTTAGAGCATAAGTTACATCGAAGACATAACCAGTAAAAATATAGTTATAAATTAAACTCAAAACGACAATACCAATGGCTAGCAGTGAATTATATTTCCATCTTTTGTCAAAAATAGACAAAATCAATAGTGTTGGAATAATTACAATGCCAATAGTTCGAGTAGCTACCATTAATGATCCAAAAACAATTGAAAAAAAGAAATTGTCTTTTTTTCTGAAATTATGAAAAAACAAAATCAGCAATAAAACATCGGTATAGGCGTTTAGGTCGCTGTTGTTATTTTATTTTTAATCAGTCTT
>JAQUHH010000155.1 GCA_028683685.1 Bacteroidales bacterium | reverse complement strand
TATTATATGGGCAAAAATACTCCCGAACGGCAGGCTTTTGTGTGCGATTACTTGAGAGACGTTGTCGATTAGTGGCTGGCTATAATGTCCACTGGCTGCGTTATGTTCGTCCGAAAAACTCATCATTCCGAATAAAATTTTGTTGGATTTTTGAAAAAAAATCGTACAAAATCTAATTCGGAACCTTGCCATTGAAAATTCTAGCCAGCCACTTGAGTTTTCTGTATTCTTTATTTATATTTTGAAGGAAAAGGGCTATAATGTCCATTGGCTGCGTTATGTTCATCCGAAAAGTTTTCGAAAAAAAAAACGGGTTGCAGATGGAGGCCGTTTTTAGTGCCGCAATCTACAACCCACTGAAAATAAAGTCATACGATGTTTTGAATGAACTGTGTAGAACCTAATTTTTTAGTATTTTAATCGATTAATTTCTTTTGGAACTACAGAAAAAACAGGGACGTGCGAATTATATATAATATCCAAGGCTGTTGTTCCCATGAAAAGTTTCATCAATTTGGTTTCTTGTTGTGTCATAACCACAATGATGTCGCCGTTGTTTTCTTCAGAAAACTTCAAGACCAAGCCTGAGAGCGTATCGTCGTCATGGTTGCCAAAAACGAAATCAGCAGACACATTTCCGTAGTTTTCTTTGATAAACTTTTCAACAAACCCCATTTGGTGCTGCAAGACGCTAACAATGCTTGGATCATCTGTAAGCAAAGCTGTTACGATTTTAATTTTTGCATTGGTCAATTTTGCAAATTGAATTGCTTTTGCTACCTTTTGTTGAGTTTCTTTGGTTAAATCCAGAGGTAAAATTACGGTTTTAATTTCTTTTACGATCGTATTATTTACTGTAATTACAGGTATTTCTGAAGTTCGGACTACCCGCGAAGCATTGGATCCCAATACGTGACTGTCATTTTCTTTATCTGCATCGTTAACGCCAATTACAATGTAATTGCAATTAAGAGATTTTGAAACTTCGATAATTTGGTCGTAAACTTTGCCCGTTACAACCATCGCTTTAATATCAATGTCCGAAGTCGAATTTTTCTTAATTAACTGGTTTAATTGCTCTCGAATACCGTCTTCAATTCGTTGGTTCATACTAGCTCTTTCAACATCGGAAAAAATACTTTGAACAAAAGAAAATGTTTTATTGTCCGGCTGGATTACGTTGAGTAACATAATGTCGGATTTTGAGGTTTTCGCTAGATGTTTTGCTTGTTCAAAGGCTAATAAAGATTTTTTTGAAAAATCAATGGGTACAAGAATGATAAGGTTCGATTTCATAGGTAAAAAGGTTGAATTTTATTATAATATAAACGAGAAAATGAGCAAATTGTTTAGACACACTGCGATAATTAAAAATGCGAATAAAAAAATCACCCCTAATTTATGCTTGCAAATATAGATATTTTTTTTTGTTTTCTTGTATTTATTAAATACTAACAGTTATTTGTTAGGAAATTCTTTGGCGACTATCCTTGAAATATTTGTTTTCGTACCTCTTTTTATATACTTTTGTTTAAAGTAAATAAAATGCTTTGAATTGACGACCTCTTCACTAAAAAATAGATAAGATATGAATAAAGCTATAGAAATCTCGGAATTGCCCATGCAAAATGATGGAAGTATATACCATTTAAATGTAAAAAAAGAACACCTTGCTGGTACCGTTATTTTGGTTGGTGACCCCGGTAGAGTAGAAATGATTTCGTCGATGTTTGACAAAATTGAACACAAACGCATGAACCGCGAAATAATTACTCATACCGGAGAATTCAATCAAAAACGAATGAGCGTAATGAGTACGGGAATGGGAACCGATAATATTGATATTATTGTAAATGAACTAGATGCTGTAGTAAATATAGATTTTGATACTCGAACCATCAAAGAGAAAAAAACTTCCCTAAATCTTATTCGTATCGGAACTTGTGGTTCTGTTCGGGAAGAGATTCCGGTTGATTCGGTTATAGCTTCCTCTCATGGGTTGGGAATGGACGGACTTTTGCACTTCTATAAAACCAATAAAATTTTCGAAGAGGATTTGACAAAAGCATTTATTGAACATACAAATTGGTCTGCCAATTTGCCCAAGCCATACATTGTAAAAGGAAGCACCAAATTGATGAATGCAATTGGTCACGATATGATTCAGGGAATTACATGTACGGCCCCCGGCTTCTACGGCCCTCAAGGCAGAGTGATTCGACTTCCCGTTTTGGATAGTGAAATGAATAAAAAAATCGAAACTTTTTTATTCGAGAACCACAAAATATGCAATCTGGAAATGGAAACGTCTGCTCTTTATGGTTTGTCAAAAGCACTTGGTCACGAGTCACTGACAGTTTGTCTGGCCATTGCCAACCGAGTGAGCAAAACATTTAGTAAAGATTATAAACCATTGATGAAAAACTTAATTGAAACAGTTCTTAACAGAGTAACACTATAATTAGAATGATTAAAGATGCTTTGCGAAACGAAATTAATGCACTCCTCGACTTACTAGACGATCCAGATTCGAGTGTTTATGAGTCTGTTTATAAGCGTTTTATGCAAATAGGTCCTGCTACCTCCGAAATGCTCGAAGACGCTTGGTCGATGAGCCTTGATGATGGTTACCAAAAACGAATTGAATATATCCTTGATGATATTTCCAAAAATCATGCATTGGAACTTTCCGAAAAGTGGTTGAAAAACAATCCAAACGATGTTCTGGAAGGATATCTTGTTTTTACACAATATCAATATCCAAATATCAATATAGAAGATGTTTTAAATCAGCTGGAAGCTCTGAAAATTAATATTTGGATGGAATTGAATGAAAATCTGACGGCATTAGAAACCGTCCGGGTTTTTAATCATATATTATTTAAAGTGCATCGGTTTGAAAAAGACGCGGCTGAAATTAGCAATCCTAAATATAATTATTTAAACCAAGTACTTCAAAGTAAGACTTATACGTATTGTTCTATCGCATTGCTTTATTTGATTTTGGCGAAAAAACTGGAGCTCCCAATAGAAGGAGTTCTTTATAAAGGAAGTCCGATACTTTGCTATGTTAACAACCTCAATAAAAAGACAGAGGAAATTAGTGATAAAGATATTTTATTTTACATAGATCCATATAATTCTGGAAATGTGATTCCAAAAGATATTTTAAAAGAGATTGGAAGCGCTATTTTGCCTTTAAATAATCCCAAAGAAATGCTTCCTGTGGTGTCCAGTGAATTGATTCTTAAAACTGTTTTTACAACGGCTCTCTCTGAAAAAGAGAACGAAAATCATAAAAAATCAAAAGATTTAATGTATTTCTATTCGTTACTAAAAACGATGTCTGAGAAATAAATAAAAATATACATGATGAAAACTTTCGACCAAATAATGAAATCGCTTTTTTACCACAAAACGGCATGGTTCGTTGATATGTTTGGAAAAATTAAATCCAACCAAACAACACTTTATTTAGATCGAAATAATTGTACATCGCAACAACATATTGAAAAGTGGCTTTGCATCAATGATTTACTAAATATTGCTCACGGACTAAACGATGGATGGGAGCCAGATTGGACTGATCGAAATCAGGATAAATTTAGTCTTACTTCATTAGATAATGGTGGTTTTGATGTTGAGAAAACAAATACAATTTCGCATTCTTTTGTGTATTTTAAAACAGAATCCCTTGCTCAAGAGGCCATTCAGATAATTGGAGCGGAGAAACTAAACAAGATTTTCAAGAATGTAGTAAAAAAGTAGATGAATATTTTGCAAAGCAGAAATGCAAAGCGACAGGATGAATAATTTGCCATCTACTATTTTTACTTAAAAACGCTGAATAATTTTGACGGAAAACATCATTAAAACAGCACAAATAAGCCTCTAGGTTCTATCTTTTTTTGTTATCTCAGTAAAAAGTTTTATCCTATCAATCTTTTATGTAATTTTGCAAATCCTAATAATTTTAGATGTCTACCAAGAATAAGCAACAAATAAAAATTAAAAATCGCAAGGCAGAATTTGATTACTTCATCGTTCAGAGGTATACAGCCGGTATTGTGCTTACGGGGACCGAGATAAAATCGATCCGCCAGGGGAAGGCCAATCTAACGGATTCCTACTGCCGGTTTTTAGATGGAGAGTTGTGGGCATCCGGAATTCACATTTCAGAGTATAGTCATGGAGGATACTACAATCACGATCCGCGAGCTGATCGAAAGTTGTTGTTGTCTAAAAAGGAACTGAAAAAACTGGAATGGAAGGTGACCGAAAAAGGAACCACAATCATTCCTTTATTATTGTGGATTAACGAGAAAGGCTATGCCAAATTAGATATTGCATTGGCAAAAGGGAAACGCCAATACGATAAAAGAGAAAGCATTAAGGATCGAGATAACGAAAGAGAATTACAGAAACATATTAGGTAACTGACAATTTGTCTTGTTTTTGCAATGGCAAACAATTTGATGAAAGCGAAGTCAAAAAGAAATTGAATTATGGAAAATACAAATTTTGAAGAACAGCAGAATCGCAAAGCAGAGAAAGTCGAAAATATTTCGATAAATATTGAAGATGAAACTCAGGAAGTCATTGATGAGCAAGATTTGTCTGATGATTCTTCTGTTGAAAATGCTTCTTCAGAAAAAAGCAAAAAAAGTTTTTTTGGCAAGAAAAAAGAAAGTGAATTAGACATTGCAAAACAACAACTTGTCGAAAGCAATGCAAAAGCCGCAGAAATACATGATAAGTATATTCGCCTTTATTCGGAGTTTGATAATTTTCGGAAGCGTACCCAAAAGGAAAAATTGGACCTTATAATGCATGCTTCAGAAGATCTTATTCTGACTTTGTTGCCTGTAATTGATGATTTAGAAAGGGCTTTAGCAAATATTGATGATTCAGAGGAGATGGTGGCAGTCAAAGAAGGAATAACATTGATTTATCAGAAAGTGATTCGATTGTTGCAGCAAAAGGGCTTAAAACCAATTGAAGCAAAAGAAAAAATATTTGATACCGATTTTCACGAAGCAATAACGATTATACCTTTGCCTGAAGGGGTTGAACCGAATTCGGTGATAGAAGAGGTTGAAAAAGGGTATATGTTAAACGATAAAGTCATTCGCTATTCAAAAGTGGTGATTGCAAAATAAATAAAAATGGCAAAAAGAGATTATTACGAAGTTTTAGGAGTTGATAAAGGAGCGAGTGAGCAAGAGATAAAGAAGGCATATCGCCAAAAAGCAATACAATTTCATCCCGATAAAAATCCAGGCGACAAAGCTTCAGAGGATAAATTTAAGGAAGCTGCCGAGGCATACGAAGTTTTGAGCAATGCTGAAAAGAAACAACGTTACGATCAATATGGACATGCTGGTGTGGGAAGTTCGGCATCAGGTGGTTATGGTGGTGGTGGAATGTCTATGGATGATATTTTTAGTCATTTTGGAGATATTTTTGGCGGTGGATTTGGTGGATTTGGCGGAGGCGGAAGTCGGGGCGGTGGTAGAAGAGTACAAAGAGGTAGCAATTTAAGAGTAAAAGTGAAACTTAGTCTTGAAGAAATTGCCAAAGGCGTTGAGAAAAAAATTAAAGTTAGTAAGCAGATTGTTTGTTCTACATGTGATGGTTCTGGTGCTAAAGACAGTAGTTCGTTTCATACTTGTACTACTTGTGGTGGTTCTGGACAAGTAAGAAGAGTGACTTCTACTTTTTTGGGACAAATGCAAACAACAGCCACTTGCCCAACGTGCAATGGTTCTGGTAAAGTGATTACTCAAAAATGTCCTGTATGTGCAGGTAATGGCATTGTTCGAGGTGAAGAAATAGTGCCTATTCGTCTTCCTGCGGGTGTGTCTGAAGGCATGCAACTTTCCGTTTCTGGAGGAGGAAATGCAGCTCCCAATGGTGGAATTCCTGGGGATTTAATTGTTGTTATTGAAGAGACTAAACATGAGCTATTTGAAAGAGATGGTAACAATCTTTATTTAGAACATTACATCAAATTTCCAGAAGCCGTTTTTGGTGCACAAATCGAAATTCCAACACTGGATGGAAAAGCCCGTATCAAAATTGACTCTGGAACGCAAAGTGGTAAAGT
>JAQUHH010000154.1 GCA_028683685.1 Bacteroidales bacterium | reverse complement strand
TTATGGGGCTTACTCTTAAAGCACAGCAAGGTACATCTTGTACTACGCCGCATGTGATACCTTCTTTGCCTTTTTCGGTATCTGGTCTAAACACATCTGCTGGAGCAAATGTATTTGATTCCACGATGGCTTGTCAAAGCTCTTTTATGAGTGGTAATGAGTACATTTTTGCGATTGTACCAACTGCCGACATTTTAATTAATGTTGCGTTGAGTGGCACTGGCACAAATACAAGTCTCTTTGTTATCAACGGTTGTCCTTCTGATCCTCTAAGTTATTGTATTTCTTCATCTGAGGCAACAGCAGGAAATCCAACATTAAACAATGTTCAAGTTCATGTTGATTCGACATATTATATTGTTGTTTCATCAAAAGTAACTTATATTTTTGGAATTCCAATTAGCGGTCAAACTACTGCATTTAGCATTAATGTTACAGAAGTGAATCCAAATGATATGCAAATGTTGACTATTTTGAAACCCTTGAGTGGTTGCAATTTATCAGCAAATGACACTGTTCGTGTTAAGATTAAAAACAATGGTTTGGCTGTTGCTACTGGTGTAAAAGTAGCTTATAAAATTGATGATTTAGCAGCGGTTGTTGATTCTATTCCTCTAACCATTGGTGTAGGAGATACCCTTATTCATACATTTACTACATTTGCTGATTTGTCAAATCCGATTAATCATACAATTAAAGCTTGGACTGTTTTGTCCAATGATGGAAATCACGTAAATGATACAATCACGGCAACAATAAATAGTATTCCTCTAATTTCTGTTTTTCCGTATTTGCAAGATTTTGAAACAAATAACGGTGGATGGTACAAATCACCTGCAAGTGGTTCGTGGGCTTGGGGTGTTCCAGCAGCAGACACTATTGCTACTGCAGCTTCAGGTACAAACGCTTGGGTTACAAACCTTAGCGGTGCTACTACAATGAACGAAACTTCATATTTGAATAGTCCTTGTATTGATTTATCTTCATTAAACCTTCCTGTTGTGAAAGTAAAAGTGAATAGAAAAATGACTACTGGACAAACCACTAAATTAGAATATTCAATAGATGGTGGACTAACATGGGTTGTTGCTGGAGGTCAAAATGCAAATTGGTATAATACTGCCAATGGTTGGAATGGAAGTTCTTTTGGTCAATGGGAAACAAAATTTGTCAAAATTCCTGCTCTAGCGAATCAAGCGGATGTCCGTTTGCGTTTTATCTTTACAGGAGGTTTTTTAACTTCGGAAGGAATTGGAATTGACGATGTTGAGATATATAATAGCCCAGCAAATGATTTGGGAATTGTGGAAATTATTTCACCTATATCATCGTGTGGTCTTGGTAATGAAGTTCTTTCTGTAAAAATCGCTAACTTTGGTAGTGCTGCTCAATCTAACTTCCCCGTAGGTTATAGCATTAATGGTGCTGCTTTTGAATACGAAACAGTGACCAGTAATATTGGTATTGGAGATACCATAATTTATAATTTTGCAGCCATCGATTTGTCAGTTGCAAATACATATGAAATTAAAGTTAAAACTAATTTGACAGCAGATTCTGATACGATTAATGATATGCTTGAAAGAACGATTGTCAATACATTGGCAATTACATCTTTCCCCTATTTTGAAAATTTTGAAGATGGAGATGGTAGCTGGACTGTTGGTGGAACGAATCCTTCATGGGAATTAGCAACGCCGGCTGGAACTACTATTATTGGTGCTGCTTCTGGAACTAATGCTTGGGTAACAGGTGCAGATACACTTCATAATTCGAGCGAAAATTCATGGGTGCTTAGTCCTTGTTTTGATATGACAACATTGACAATTCCAGTGATTGAGTTGAAATTAAATTATAACACATCTGGAGATTTGCCAATACCTATTGGTGGAGCTAATGTGCTTATTGAATATTCACTTGACAATGGTGGTACTTGGTTGACTTTAGGAGCTAATGGTGACCCTGTTAACTGGTATAATGCTGCTGGTGGTTGGAATGGTACTTCTTCTGGTTGGGTGTTGTCAAAACGTCAAAGTCCAGAATTAGCAGGAGCAAGTAGTGTGCGTCTTCGGGTTCGCTTAAATGCTACAACTGCATTATTAGGTGCTTCTGAAGGGGGGGCTTTTGATGATATAAAAGTTTATGAAATGCCTCAAAAAGATATTGCTGTTGTTTCTATTGAAGGACCTATTGGCAATTGTAATATGGGAACTGAATACATTTCTGTAAACATTACAAATTTAGGGGTTACAACACAATCGAATTTCCCTATTCATTATTCTATTGATGGGGGTGCTACTGTTGTTGATGGAACCGTTTCTAATTCCTTGGCATATGGAGATACAATTTTTTATACTTTTACTACTCCTGCTAATTTTACAGCGATTCAAATGTATGATTTAATTGTGTTTTCTACTTTAGTTGGGGATGAGGATTTAACGAATGATACAGTTTCAATGGCAATTGTGAATTCTCCAGTCTTATCAACGTTCCCATATATGGAAGATTTTGAAGGAACAAGTCATGATTGGGCTGCTGGTGGAACCAATTCTTCTTGGGAAGTGGGTGTGCCTAGCAATCAATCAATTGTGCCTCAAAGTGCTGGAAATAACTCTTTTATTACGAATGCAAGCGGTAATTTCAATGAAAATGAAAATTCATGGGTGGTAAGTCCTTGTTTTGATTTCACTGCCTTATCAAATCCGTATATTAAAATGAATATTTTCTATGATTTACCTACTGATAACCCAATGTCTGCTGTGGCTGTTTTAATTGAGTCTTCTGTTGATGGAGGTTATTCTTGGACTACTATAGGACAATCAGGAACTGGTCTTAATTGGTATAATACGAGCGGTGCAATTCCTATTCCAGGTTTTGATGCAGCTGGATGGCAAGGTGCATCCAATGGTTGGTTGTCTGCTTTTCATCTATTGGATGGAACAGGAAATCAATCTTCTGTAAAACTTAGATTTTCATTTGGTACTGGTGAATCTATGTTCCCAATTCCAATTCCAGGAAGTGGAACAACAGGTGGTTTTGCTTTTGATGATGTTGAAATTGAACAATGTATTGGACCTGATCTGTCGTTTTTTGCTGATATAGATAACCGCACCGTAGTATTTAATAATACTTCAACAAATGCAACTAATTATTCTTGGGATTTTGGTGATGGCACAAATAGTAGTACAACCAGCCCAAGTCATACATATGCCAATGATGGAGTTTATATGGTTAAATTGGTTGCATATAGCGATTGTATGGCAGATAGCATTACTCAGCAAGTACAAATTGGGACCGTTGGTATCCAAACAAATTCAGGCAATGTCAATATTCTATGTTTGCCAAATCCAAATGATGGAAGTTTTGACGTAGTTATTGAAAATGTTACAGAGACTGCAAAAGTGAGTTTGCTAAATGCTTTGGGACAAATAATTAGTTCCGAACTTGTAAACGTAAACGGACGTATGGTCTATCGCATAAATGAGCCAAATCTTGACAAAGGAATTTACTTTGTACAAATTCAAACAGCTCAGTTTATTACCACTAAAAAAGTAGTAGTTCGATAATTTCTGTTTTTAGATATCTTTAAAAAGGAGTTTGCATTGCAAACTCCTTTTTTTTTACCTCAAGTTTTTTATTGTTTTATTTCAATGTTTTAGTTGGATTCATACTGCCTGCTTTTTTCAGTTTCGACTTGTTTTGAGTGTAACTTTGCAGAAAAAAGAATATGAAACATATCGTTGAAACAAATTGGATTGGGAATATGGCTTTTGAATCCAAATTAGGAGATCATAAAATAATGGTGGATGTAAACTCTGAAAAAGGAGTCGACGACAAAGGTCCTCGCCCAAAAGAGTTGCTATTATCAGCATTGGGTGGTTGCACTGCCATGGATGTAATTTCGATTCTGAAAAAAATGAGAGTGGAGGTTGATTTCTTTAATGTTGCAATCGAAGCAGATTTGAGCGAAGCACATCCTAAAGTATATACGAAAATGCATCTGATATATCAGTTTAAAGGAAATCAGCTCAATGAACAAACGCTTAAAAAAGCAATCGATTTATCACAAGATAAATATTGTGGCGTATCCGCCATGTTCAGACAAATTATGGAATTGACTTATGAAATACAAATTTTAAATTAATATCAAAAAACAAATAGTTATGTTATACACAAATCTTAAACACATCGAATCGGCTGAAGAGCATGCAAAAATACTTGCTGAAAATGAAAACGTAATGGTCATTTGTGGGCGAATGGGACCTATGTGTATCCCCGTTTATGGAATTGCAGAAGAATTAGAAAAAAAATATCCTCACGTGAAATTCTACGATATGGAATTTGATCATCCCGAAGCTCATGTGATTCGCGATCTTCCTGAAGTGAGAGGTTTTATGGGAATCCCTTTTACCATTTACTACAAAAATGGAAAAGTGGTTAAAGCAACCAGCAGTATCCAAACTAAACCCCAAATTACAAGCATTCTTGACGAGCATTTAGCTACAAAATAAAAATCAAGCCTTATGAATACGAACTACGATACAATTATAATTGGAGGAGGTCCCGCCGGATTAACGGCGGGGATTTACCTTTCTCGTTCCAGAGTTAAAACTCTGGTTTTAAATGAAGGAACTGTGGGTGGTCAAATGATTTTGACCCATGAAATTGCTAATTATTCTGGGGTAGAAAGCGTGAGTGGATACCAATTGGCAAATATCATGAAAAAACAAGCCCTCTCTTTTGGTTGCGATATCCAATCCAACATTTCCATTAAAAATATAAACTTTGAAGGAGATGAAAAATGTGTGATGCTCGAAGATGGTGACAGATTCACTGCCAAAAGCATCATCGTCGCTACGGGTGGACGCTCCAGAACTTTGGGTGTGAAAGGCGAAGACAAATTTAAAGGACGTGGAATTTCGTATTGTGCAACTTGTGATGGCGATTTTTTTACCAACAAAGAAATTGTGGTTGTCGGAGGCGGAAATTCAGCAATTGAAGAAGCCGTTTCTTTAACAAAATATGCTTCAAAAGTGACCATTGTTCACCAATTTGATCATTTTCAAGCCTTTGATCACGCTGTGTTAGAAGCAAAACGAAATCCTAAAATTAATTTCATGATGGAATCTTCCATTACTGCATTTAATGGCAGTGAAAATTTGGAAAGTGTCACCATCAAAGATTTAAAAACAAATGAAATTAAAGAGTTTAAAACCGATGGCGTATTTGTTTTTATTGGATATATCCCAAATACAGATTTTTTAAAAGATAAAATTAATTTGAACAAATGGGGTGAAATTATTGTCAATTCCGACATGGAAACCAGTGTAAAAGGCGTTTATGCGGCTGGTGATGCCATTGCAAAACGTTTTCGTCAAGTATCTACCGCAGTGGGAGATGGTACTATTGCTGCAATGGCGGTGTCGAATTATATTCATGATTTAAAAACTAAACAAACAGCATCATGCAAATAGCCTTGATAATAATTGGAGTCATTGTTGGACTTATTGTGATTCTTTTCTTGGTTGCAAAACGCAAATTATCCAAAATTGAGAAAGTTCCCGACAGTCAGAAAATAATCACTTTGACCGATCAAAATTTTGTAAATCAAACCAAAAACAAATTGATTCTGGTCGACTTTTGGGCGCCATGGTGTGCACCTTGCCGAATGATGGCTCCCGTTTTGAATGAGCTTTCCAACGAATTGGATAAAGCTTTTGTTGGAAAGCTGGATGTTGAAAAAAATCAAGGCATAGCGTCAAAATATAATGTGCGTAGCATCCCTACTTTGATTGTTTTTAAAAACGGAAAAGAAGTGGATCGTTTTGTGGGTGTAAAAAACAAAGACTTCCTTTTAAAGAAATTGCACGCTTTTTTATAAAAATAGTATTATTAAACTCTGAATAGAGGTTTAGAAAAATGCGATCAGACAAGCAATAAGTCAGTTTTTTCGCACGGTTTTAAGCCTCTGTTTTTTTTAAATTATCTCATTTTAACGACTCGAAGTTACACTCTTTTGAAAGTGAAGTTTTGCAAATAAGTAAATTTTAATTTTTTCTTTTGTCTCTTTTTTATATATTTGTTTGACACAAAAAAATCAATTTGATGCAAAAGTATTAT
>JAQUHH010000153.1 GCA_028683685.1 Bacteroidales bacterium | reverse complement strand
ATCAGAGTGACCAGGAGTATCGATTACATTAATTTTATATCCTTTGTAATGTATGGCAACGTTTTTCGACAAAATGGTAATTCCGCGTTCTCTTTCCAGATCATTGCTGTCTAGGATTAAGTCGCCCATATTTTGATTTTCACGAAAAAGTTGTCCCTGATAAAGAAGTCTGTCAACCAAAGTAGTTTTTCCGTGGTCAACGTGTGCAATAATTGCAATGTTTTTTATTTTTGTCATGCATCATTTATTGCTTTTCACAGCAATATTTTTAATTAAAAGACTATATACCAATGATTTAGAATTAAAAAAAGCCTATTTCTAAAATCGCTTGCAAAATTACTCTTTTTTATTGGTTTATTATTATATTATGTTCAAAAAAAATAATGAAATTCTAAAATATAGATGAACTCTAAATAAAAAAAGGTCTCTTTTAGAGACCTTTTAAATTCTATAAAAAACCAAAACTACTGTTCTTTCGTAACTTTAACCTCTGTTCTACGATTTTTCTGACGTCCTTCAGGATTATCCGTTCCATCTATCGTATTTGGAGCAATGGGTTGTCCCATTCCATATCCTTTTGCAGTAATTCTTTCTCCTTTTACCCCTTTTGATATCAAATAATTTCTGACTGCTTCGGCTCTAGCTTGAGAAAGTCGTATATTATAATCTTCGGTCCCTTTACTATCGGTATGACCCCCAATTTCAATTTCTAATTTATCTTTAATTTTCATCACTTCGACCAAGTCATTTAAAGTTTTAAATGAAGAAGATCGCAATGTTGATTTATCAAAATCATACTCCACATTTTCCAAAACAATCACACGACCGGGATCAAAAATAATACTTACATCCCAAGTATAAAGAGCCGGTTCAGAAGGAATTTCAATTTTATTATATGTAATATCTTCAGTAAAGTTTTTATAACTCACCTCATATGTATCACCAATGGGAATTAATATTGAAAAAGTACCATCTAATTTAGTATTACCTTTGTATACTTTTTTGTCCTTTGATGCTATAAAAGAGACAATTTCACCATCCAATAATTTACCTGATTTATTGGTCACTACAACATTCATAAGAGCCTTATTTGCGGTAGGTTCCAAGGTTTGTGCCGACAATGAGATGGCAGAAATTAGAAATACTAAAAGAATCGTTTTTGAAATTTTCATAATTATTTTTTTATAATAAACAGCTTATCAAATTGAATGTTCAAAAATACATATTTTTTTTGAATAATGATTTTTATCCATTAATATTTAACAAATACTTTCTGGAAATAGAATAACAAAAAGAACTGGGTGTAATAAGAATACGCATTTTTTCATAATCTCATTAGCACCCAGCCCAATCGAATCTCATTATTTGCTTATTAATTCATTTAAATCAAGAACTTATGACTTATAAATCAAAACTACCTACCAAGCAAAAAGTGGTAAGTTTTCCATCATTGAATTAACGTCTTTGCGAACTTCAGCAATAACATTTTCATTATCAACATGAGTTAATACTTTATCAATCATATCAACAATAATAGACATATGTTCTTCTTTCAAGCCACGAGTTGTGATTGCAGGTGTTCCGACACGAATTCCAGAAGTTTGGAATGGTGAACGGCTATCAAATGGAACCATATTTTTATTGATGGTAATATCAGCAATAACGAGCGTGTTTTCCGCTTTTTTACCCGTTAATTCTGGAAATTTTGTACGAAGATCAATCAACATTAAATGATTGTCAGTACCGCCTGAAATAACTTTATATCCTTTTTTCATAAATGCATTAGACATGGCAGTAGCATTGGCTTTTACCTGTTTAATGTAGGTGAGATATGAATCGGTCAAGCATTCGCCAAAAGCGACTGCTTTAGCAGCAATTACATGTTCGAGGGGTCCCCCTTGAATTCCTGGAAAAACAGCACTGTCCAACAATTGCGACATCATTTTAACCACGCCTTTTGGAGTTTTCAATCCCCACGGATTCTCAAAATCTTTTCCAACAATAATCAAACCGCCTCTAGGTCCACGTAATGTTTTATGAGTAGTTGTTGTAATAATATGACAATAGTCAACGGGATTATTTAATAAACCTTTGGCAATTAAACCAGAGGGATGAGAAATATCGCCCATTAAAATAGCACCAATTTTATCTGCAATTTCACGCATTCTTTTCCAATCCCAATCACGAGAATAAGCAGAAGCACCACCAATAATAAGTTTTGGACGTTCACGAAGTGCAATTTCCTCCATATTATCGTAATTAATCAATCCTGAATCTTCATCCACCGTATACGCAATAGCATTGTACAAAATACCTGATGAGTTTACAGGAGAACCATGTGATAAGTGACCCCCGTGAGATAAATCCAATCCCATAAATACGTCACCAGCTTTAAGACACGTTAAAAAAACGGCCATGTTTGCTTGTGCACCCGAGTGAGGTTGAACGTTTGCATATTCAGCTCCAAAAATTTGTTTTGCTCTATCAATTGCCAATTGTTCAGTTTGATCTACGATTTGGCAACCACCGTAATATCTTTTACCAGGATATCCCTCCGCATATTTATTAGTTAACACGGAACCCATGGCTTGCATAACTTGTTCGCTGACAAAATTTTCAGACGCAATCAATTCAATACCACGAGTTTGACGTTTTCTTTCCAATTCGATTAAATCGAAAATTTGAGTATCTCTTTCCATTTTATAAATAGTTATTTGTTTCTTTATTGCAAAAATACAACATTTTTAATGTATTCAAAACTTATGCTTGAAATTTGTATTTTTTTATCATTCCGTCTCCAAATAAAAATATCCCAAACACTATCAGTATGGGATATTTTTAGATTTTATTAGTACAGCAAAATCAACTAATATTTAATTAAAAACAATTGTAATAAATTGTTTTTCTAATTTAATTTTGCAACACTTTAAATTCAGTTCTACGATTCAACTGGCGACCTTCTTCTGTGTCATTCGGTGCAATTGGGTCATCAAAGCCGAAACCAGCATAAGACAATCGATCTGCTGAAATACCTTTTGCTTTAAGATAATTAACCACTGACTGTGCTCTGGATTCAGAAAGTTTTTTGTTGTATTGAACAGAGCCAACATTATCGGTATGTCCTGAGATTTCGATTTTCATTTTAGTATTTTCTTTTAAAAGAGCCAACAAGTTTTCCAATTCCGTAGTAGATTCATCACGCAAAGAAGATTTATTAAAATCGAAGAAGATATTACGCAAAACAATACGTTGACCTACTTCCATTTTCTTAAGAGCAATTTCTTTTTCAATTTCCTGATATTTAGCAGAATCTGGCAAAATAAAGTTTTCAGAATGGAATAAATATTTATCTGCTTTAACAGCAATCCCATAATTTTTTCCTGAAGGCAAAGAAACTAAATAACGACCTGTTGCACTATTTGACTGAAAAGAGGCCAATAATTCATTTTTTTCATTATCATAAAGTTCTATGGTTGCCAAAATTGGATTTCTCGTTTTTTCGTCAACAATAATACCTTTTAGAAGAGTCAAACTTGTTTCTTCAATTTCAACAGCTGGAGCAATAAATTTTTCTCGAATTGGATTGATTTTATTTGCTAATAAATTATCTTCACCATTCATCACAAATATTTTTTCCGCTCCCAAGAAAGTAATTACATAAACATCTTGTCCTCCAACTCCACCTTCTTTAGCAGAGGAATAATAAGCACGGCGCCCACTGGCTGAAATAACAAAGAAAACATCATCTTCAGTCGTATTAATCGGGTAACCCACATTCACAGGTTTTGTCCATGCATCATTTTCAAAAGTAGATTTAAAAATATCGTAGCCACCAATATTATCATGTCCATTTGAACTAAAGTACAAACTTTTTCCATCGGGATGAGCAAAAACAGAAATTTCTTCGTATGGAGTATTCACAACACTACTAAGATTAACAGGTTCGCTCCAACGACCTCGGTCATCCACTTTCGATTGATAAATATCATGCCCACCTAAACCACCTGGTTTATCACTCACGAAATACAATGTTTTTCCATCGTAAGAGAACGAAGCGGATGCTTCATGATAATTGGTACAAATTTCTTTTGGCAAACGACTGGGTCTAGACCATGAATCGCCCGAGATTTTTGAAAGGAACAAGTCTCCCCCGTTATCTCCACGATAAATAATCAGTTGCTGACCATCGTTTGAAAGAGCTTTTACGGCATTATGATAATCCGTATTAAGCGGTTTACCCATGTTTTCAGATTTTGTCCATGCTTTATCTTTGCGATTACTAATATATACATTTTCAAAATATTCCCCACGTTCAGGACGTTGATTATCTGTTAAAGGGCGTTTGGAAGTAAACATTAATACAGACTCATCAGCGGTAATAACGGGACCATATTCATCAAATGTAGAATTTATTTCAGCTCCCATATTATCGATAAAAACGCGTTCTTCTTTTTTTATCAACACTTTACCGTTTTCGCACTCATTAATTCTTTTATAAATATCAGCACTATTCTCACTTAAAGCCTTTCCTGTCAGTGAATTCAAATAATTACGATAATGTTCAACTGCTTTATCAAATTTATAACTAATATGATAATTTTGAGCTAAATATATTTGAATATCAGGAGCTACATCGGGTTTCAACGAATATGCTTTTTCAAAATATGATAGTGATTGCAAACGATTAATTCTACTATTAAAAATACAAAATCCAATTTTATAATTCAACAAAGCATTGTCGGGATTTACATCAAAAGCTTCCATAAAAAAGTCTTGAGCTGCTTTATAGTTAGGATAGTCATCTTGCAAGACTTTTTCACCGCTATTTATATTTTTAATAGCTTCTCGTAGGATACTTTTATCAGGGAAATTTTCACGACTAAATTCAACATTTTGAGCCATCAAATTAGATGAATAAATCCCAATAACAATTAAAAACAATACATATTTTTTCATATTTTTCATTCTAAAATTCATAATTCAAATTAATCTTTACAGCTTTAGAAATTATCTTCTTTACCTCTTTTAGCATAAGCAGCAGCAGCTTCCACTCCCATTGATGCAGCTTTTTCCCAATCAGCAAGAGCCCCTTTTGTATCTCTAATCATCTCTTTCGTGTTGCCTCTGTGCATATAGGTATACGCCATATTGGGATCCAACTCAATTGCTTTGTCAAAATCGGCAATAGCACCATGATAATCTTTAATTTTATACTTGGCATTTCCTCTGTTATTATACGCATATGCATATTCAGAATTAAGATTAATGGCTTTAGAAAAATCATCAATGGCATTGGTATATTCACCTAATTCAAAATAAGTATAACCTCTATTATTATATGCAATAATATAATCTGAATTTAAATCAATTGCCATAGCATAATCAGCAATGGCTTCTTTGTGATCCCCTTTTTTACGTTTTGCACTTCCACGATTGTTGTAGAAAAAAGCGTGTTTGGGATTTGCTTTAATCGCCTGTGTATAATCAGCAATGGCTCCATCTATATCATCCAACATTTTTTTCGCACTAGCTCTGTCATTAAAAGCATAAGCATAATCTGGATTAATTCTAACCGCTTCCGAAAAATCAGCAATAGCATCTTGATATAATTCTTTTTCAAATTTAATAACACCTCTAAAATAATAGGCATTATCATTTTTCGGATTCAACTGAATGGCTTTCGTATAATCTTCGCTTGCTTGATTATACTTTAGCAGTGCAAAATACACATTTCCTCTTAAATAATAAGCTTGAGCATCATCTGGTTTACGTTCAATATATGCATTAAAATCAAGAAGAGCCGAGCTGTAATCGCCTTTATCGGTATAAACAGAGGCACGATTTAAATACGCCAATGCAAATTCTGAATCTTCATTCAAGGCATCCCCAAATTTCTGAATGGCTTCGTCTAATTTTTGAGATTTATACAACGTAATTCCCTCATTATAAATCCGCTCAGCAACTTGCGTTTCTTCTCCTTGAATAACAATTACAGAATCCGTTTGAGCAATAATAGATTCCATACTAGAAAGCATTAATAAAATGCCCATAATTCCGAAAACTTTTTTCATAATAATAATTTTATATCCTTTTAAATGAAAATCTAAGAGTTTTGTTTGACAAATTTATGAAAA
>JAQUHH010000152.1 GCA_028683685.1 Bacteroidales bacterium | reverse complement strand
AAGAAGATCCAAATATGGAACGAAACGTCCAAAGAAAAAATAATTTAATTTTTAAAAATTGATTAAACAATGAGAAAATCAAAACCAAAAAAGAGAATTATTCTTCCTGATCCAAAGTTTGGTGACACAATTGTAACAAAATTTGTGAACAACTTGATGCTTCAAGGGAAGAAAAATACAGCTTTTAAAATTTTTTACGATGCGATAGAAGTCGTTAGTGAAAAAACAAAAGAAGATGGTTTGGAAATTTGGCGTAAAGGTCTAGCTAACGTTACTCCTGCAGTCGAAGTTCGCAGTCGCCGTATTGGTGGTGCTACATTCCAAATTCCTTCTGAAATTCGTGCTGATAGAAAACAATCAATAGGGATGAAAAACCTTATTGCATATGCACGTAAACGCCATGAAAAAACAATGTCAATGAAGCTTGCTTCTGAAATCATGGCTGCTTATAAAGAAGAAGGTGCTGCTTATAAAAGAAAAGAGGACATGCACCGTATGGCTGATGCAAACAAAGCTTTCTCACACTTTAGATTCTAAATTATTTACCCTATACTCATAATACAAACAAAGATAAATGAGCAACGAGATTAAACATACAAGAAATATTGGGATTATGGCTCATATCGACGCCGGTAAAACTACAACCACCGAGCGTATTTTGTATTTTACAGGAAAGAGTTATAAATTAGGTGAAGTTCACGAAGGAACTGCTGTTATGGACTGGATGAGCCAGGAGCAGGAACGTGGAATCACAATTACCTCTGCAGCCACAACTGTATATTGGAACTTTCTTAACGAACCCTATAAAATCAACATTATCGATACCCCCGGACACGTTGATTTTACAGTAGAAGTAGAACGTTCGCTTCGTGTACTAGATGGTGCTGTAGCTCTGTTTTGTGCCGTTGGTGGTGTGGAACCACAATCGGAAACGGTTTGGAAACAAGCCAACAAATATGGAGTGCCTAGATTGTGCTTCGTAAACAAAATGGATAGAGCAGGAGCTAATTTTTACAGAGTTCTCGATCAAATCGATTCTCGCTTAAATGCAACTCCTATTCCCATTCAATTGCCTATCGGTTCCGAAGATACCTTTGTTGGATATGTAGATCTTATTCAAAACAAAGCGTACGAATGGGACAATACCGAACTGGGCGGTGTACTTCACGAAATGGAAATTCCTGAAGATATGCTCGATCAAGTAGCACAATATCGTTTGTTGCTTATTGAGACAGCCGTTGAACAGGATGATGTGTTGTTTGAAAGATATCTGGAGGATCCAGATTCAATTACTGTTGAAGAAATTGAAAATGCAATCAGAAAAGCAACCATTGCCATAAAGATTTTCCCTGTGTTTTGTGGAGCTTCATTCAAAAACAAAGGAATTCAACGTCTATTGGATGGTATTATTAAGTATTTACCAAGTCCGCTAGAAGTTGAGCCTCTAACAGGTATTAATCCAAAAACTGAAAGTCCTGAAATACGTTTAGTAGATGCAAAAGAACCTTTTGCCGCTTTGGCATTTAAAATTGCAACCGATCCATTTGTGGGTCGTATCGCTTTTTTTAGGGTTTATTCGGGTCGACTAGAATCAGGTTCTATCATTTATAACTCAACTACGCAAAAACGTGAAAGAATGGCACGCTTAATTAGAATGCATGCCAACAAACAAAATCCAATCGATTTTATTGAAGCTGGAGATATTGGTGTTGCCGTTGGATTTAAAGAAATCCGAACCGGAGATACTTTGTGCGATGAAAAACGCCCCATTATTCTTGAGAATATTGTATTCCCAGAACCCGTAATTTCAATTGCTGTAGAACCCAAAACACAAGATGATATTGATAAGCTGTCAAATGCTTTTCATAAATTATCAGAAGAAGATCCAACCTTTGTTATAAAATATGATGAAGTTATGGGACAAACTATTATTAGTGGAATGGGCGAACTGCATTTGGATATTCTAATTGATCGCCTCAAACGTGAGTTTAAGGTTGAATGCAATCATGGGAATCCTCAAGTAGCTTATAAAGAAGCAATTACTTCATCCGTTGAACACCGAGAAGTGTATAAAAAACAATCGGGTGGTAGAGGTAAGTTTGCTGATATTTCTTTCGAGATAGCTCCTGTTGATAATAATGTTAAAGGCTTAATTTTTGTAGACAACATCAAAGGTGGAGCATTAACAAAAGAATTTATCGTAGCTGTTCAAAAAGGATTTCAAAAAGCGATGAGTAATGGAGTATTGGCTGGTTATCCGTTGGAAGGATTAAAAGTAACGTTGAAGGATGGTAATTTTCACGCTGTTGACTCGGATGCACTTTCGTTCGAGATTTGTGCAAGCATTGCATTTAAAAATGCTTGTAAAAAAGCAAACAGTGTTTTCTTAGAACCGATTATGTCGCTTGAGGTTTCTTCACCTGCTGAATTTGTAGGCAATGTTAATGGTGATTTAAACCGACGTAGGGCGATTATTACGGAAATTGATTCGAATGTGAATGGACAGGTAATTAAAGCACAGGTTCCACTTTCTTCAATGTTCGGTTATGTTACGGCATTACGATCATTGTCGTCGGGAAGAGCAAGCTCCACAATGGAGTTCTTACATTACGCCGTGGTTCCCGAATCAATTAGCGAAACTATAACATCAAAAGGAAAATACATACTATAGTAAAACAAAAAATAATTACAACTGTGAACCAAAGAATAAGAATTAAATTAAAATCGTACGACCATAGCTTGGTCGACAAGTCCGCAGAAAAAATAGTGAAAACTGTTAAAACTGCTGGTGCGATAGTGAGTGGCCCGATACCGCTGCCTACAAACAAAAAGATTTTTACGGTAAACCGTGCAACATTCGTAAACAAGAAATCGAGAGAACAATTTGAATTGTCTTCTTACAAAAGAATTCTTGACATCTATAGCTCAACCCCAAAAACGATTGACGCTTTGATGAAATTAGAATTGCCCAGCGGAGTAGAAGTAGAAATCAAAGTGTGAGGTCAAGTATCTTAAGTTAAATTAGTAAAGTAAAAAAAAATGTCAGGACTAATTGGAAAAAAAATCGGAATGACTAGCGTTTACGATGCCTCTGGTAAAAACATACCATGCACCGTAATAGAAGCAGGTCCTTGTGTGATTACACAGGTAAAAACCGTCGCAACTGATAAGTATGAAGCAATTCAACTTGCATTTGATGATAAAAGAGAGAAAAACACAACCAAACCCTTGATTGGACATTTTAAAAAAGCGAATACAGCTCCCAAGCGTATTGTTATGGAGTTTACTCGTTTCGAAGTGGAAAATCGTAAGAATTTCGGAGAAGTCATTGATGTAACCATCTTCCACGAAGGTGAATATGTTGACGTTTCAGGAAAAACTAAGGGAAAAGGCTTCCAAGGCGTTGTTAAGCGTCATGGCTTTAGCGGTGTTGGTGACAAAACTCACGGTCAGCACGACCGTTTAAGAGCTCCCGGTTCTTTGGGTGCTTCTTCGTATCCTTCTAGAGTATTCAAAGGAATGAAAATGGCCGGTCAAACCGGTAACAAAAAAGCAATGATGATCAATCTTGAAGTTGTTAAAATTTTCCCTGAGAGTAATATTATTGTAGTTAAAGGTTCTGTTCCGGGATCGAATGGTTCATACTTAAAAATTGAGAGATGGAGTTAAAAGTATTTAAATTTGATGGTAGCGAAACAGCCAAAAGCGTATCATTAATAGATGAAATGTTTGCAATTGAACCAAATGATCATGCAATGTGGTTAGATGTAAAACAATTATTGGCAAACCGCAGACAGGGTACCCACTGTACAAAAGAGAAATCTACATTGTCAGGAAGTACTCGTAAAATTAAAAAACAAAAAGGCACAGGCGGTGCTCGTGCCGGTAGTATCAAAAATCCGCTATTCAGAGGGGGTGCTAGAATTTTTGGTCCACAACCAAGACTCTATGGTTTTAAATTAAATAAAAAAGTAAAACAACTTGCTCGTTATTCAGCTCTTTCTTATAAAGCAAAAAGTCAAGACTTAATTGTTGTTGAAGATTTTACTTTTGATCAACCTAAAACCAAAAATTACTCTGATTTTTTGAAGAATTTTAATTTAGTTGATAAAAAAACTCTTTTAATTGTTTCTGAATCAAATAAAAACGTATATTTGTCCTCACGAAATTTAAAAGGGTCTAATGTTGTAAGTGTTTCTGACGTAAATACTTATGATATTATGAATGCTTCTAAGTTAATCTTTCTTGAAAGTTCTTTGGAGAAATTGCAAAATACTCAAGTAAGCGAATAGTAACAATTATTAACAATAAGTGTAATGAATATTATAATTAAGCCCATCATCACTGAAAAAAGAACCACTGCAAGCGAAAAGCAAAATGTATATGGTTTTGTGGTTCATAGAAAGGCAAATAAATATCAAATCGTACAAGCTATAAAAGAGCTTTATGATATTGATGTTGAATCTGTTAATACTCTTATTCAACGCGGAAAAAAATCCGTTAGGAATACTAAAACTGGATTTATCCAAGGCAGTAAAAGCTCTGTTAAAAAAGCTTTTGTAAAATTAAAAGATGGACAAGTAATCGATTTTTATAGCAATATCTAAAAATGGCTTTAAAGAAATATAAACCAGTAACACCCGGACAAAGATTCAAAGTGATTAGTAACTTTGATGAAATAACCACAAATGTACCTGAGAAAAGTTTATTAACTCCAATCAAAAAATCGGGTGGACGAAACAATCAGGGAAAAATGACCATGAGATATCTTGGAGGTGGTCATAAAAAAATGTATCGTATCATTGACTTTAAACGCGACAAGGAAAATATCCCTGGCGTTATTAAAAGTGTAGAGTATGATCCCAACAGATCGGCACGTATTGCTCTTGTTGCATACAAAGATGGTGAGAAAAGATACATTATAGCTCCGCACGGAATTCAAGTCGGACAAGAAGTAGTTGCAGGAAGAGGAATTTCTCCCGATCTTGGAAACACTTTATATCTTTCTGAAATTCCTTTTGGAACCATTATTCATAACATTGAACTACGTCCTGGACAAGGTGCAAAAATTGCACGTGGTGCCGGTACTTACGCTCAATTGTTATCTCGCGACGGAAAATATGCCAATATCAAAATGCCTTCCGGCGAAATTCGTATGATTCTTACCGAATGTAAAGCTACGATTGGTATGGCATCAAACATTGACCATAACTTGAATGTTTCCGGTAAAGCCGGTAGAACACGCTGGCTTGGACGTCGTCCTCGCGTACGTGGTGTAGTTATGAATCCTGTTGATCACCCCATGGGTGGTGGTGAAGGTCGTTCCTCTGGTGGACACCCACGCTCTCGCAAAGGCTTGCCTGCTAAAGGTTACAGAACTCGCGATGCGAAGAAAAGTTCGAATAAATATATTGTTGAAAGAAGAAAAACTAAAAGATAAAGGGAGATTACTATGAGCCGTTCATTAAAAAAAGGACCCTACATTTATTACAGACTCGAAAGTCGGGTTTTGCAAGCACAAGAATCCTCCAAAAAAGGTACATTGAAAACATGGTCTCGTGCCTCAATGATTACTCCTGACTTTGTAGGTTTAACAATTGCAGTTCATAATGGAAATAAATTTATTCCCGTTTATGTTACTGAAAATATGGTAGGTCACAAGCTAGGTGAATTCGCTTCAACGCGAATGTTTAGAGGCCACGCTGGTAGTAGAGATAAAGGCAAAAAATAAGAAAAATAAAAAAACAATGGGATCACGTAAACGTATAAAAGCCGAAGAAGTAAAAGAGGCAAAAAAGAATACATACATGGCACGATTGGTTGATAATCCAACGTCTCCACGTAAAACACGTCTTCTGGCCGATTTAGTCAGAGGAATGGATGTCGAAAAGGCATTAAATGTGTTGAAATTCAGCCGTAAAGAGTCCGCTCCGAAAATTCATAAATTATTACTTTCTGCCATTTCAAACTGGCAACAAAAAAATGAAGGAGCCAGAATTGAAGACAGTAATTTGTATGTGAAAGAGATTTTTGTCGATGGCGGTCGCATGCTCAAACGCCTTCGTACAGCACCTCAAGGACGCGGGTACAGAATTAGAAAACGCTCCAATCATATTACATTAATTATTGATAGTAAAAACTTATAAA
>JAQUHH010000151.1 GCA_028683685.1 Bacteroidales bacterium | reverse complement strand
TTATGATTTGTCTTTTTCCCATTGCAAAAACTTTTTTTTGTACATTTGATAAAATATACATCAAATTGCGTTTAGTATCAATTTGTCAAAAATATCTACTATGAAAAAACATTCTGTATTAATTGCTTTATTTTTATTAATCGCAATTTCAGTTCAGGCTCAGACTTGTTATAGTCTTTTCTTTGACCAAATAAATGTAAATCATCAAGTTGATTTCAATATTTCGGAAAAGAATCAAGTTTTTCCGGAAAACAAGCTTTCTTATGTTTCTGTGATTGCTCAAATAGACTCCCATTTTTCGGAGCAATTTCTAAAAGAAAATAATATTATTTTACGAACCAAAGTAGGAGATATTGTGACTCTTTTTGTTCCTGAAAATATCATTATACAAAAACAAAGCATTCCTGGAATTTCATATATGGAAAGGCCTCGAAAAATATCAAAAAACTTACACAAAACAGTAATAGATGCTCGGATTGACAGTGTTCATCAAGGAATAAATCTGCCTTCTGGCTTTAGTGGAAAAGATGTTATTATTGGCATTACAGATTGGGGATTTGACTATACGCATCCCATGTTTTATGATACTTTATTGCAACAAACTCGCATTTTGAAAGCTTGGGATCAGTTTAAAGAATCCGGTCCTGCCCCCGCAGGATTTTCGTATGGTACTGAATTTGTTGGGGAGTTTGAACTTCTTGCTGCTCAGTGCGATACAATGAATATCTATGAGAGAGCAACTCATGGGTCGCATGTAGCTGGAATTGCGGGTGGGAGCGGTGCTGGAACAAAATACAGAGGCGTGGCCTACGACGCCAATTTTATGTTCGCTACTTTCTTAATTGATGAAGCAGCTGTTTTAGATGCTTTTAATTGGATGAAAGAAAATGCCGAAACCTACCAAAAACGCTTGGTGGTCAATATGAGTTGGGGATTGTATTGGTTTGGAACTTTGGATGGAAATTCGCTTTTAAGTCGTGCTATTGATACGCTTTCGTCGCAAGGAGTTGTTTTTGTTACCAGTGGAGGCAATAATGGTGATGAAGATTTGCATCTGAAAAAAGAATTTTCAAATATGCAGGACACACTTAAAACAGTGGTTGGTTTTGATGCCTATTCGTATTATCCAACAATGTGGGGACAAGCCATTACCATGTGGGGAGAAGAAGAGGTTGATTTTCAAATTGAAATCCATGTTACCGATAATTCGTATCAGACTTTGGTTCAATCCGATCCAATTCGTACTTCTGATTTGAATGGATATTTTGAAGATTTTTTAGTTGTAAATCAGGATACCATATTTTACAATTATATTTTAGAATCCGAAAATCCATTAAATCAACGACCTCATATTCATTTGCGGATGAGCAATCGAAATTCAACAAATAAAATTGTGTTGAAAGCAAATGCGGAGTCGGGAACTTTGCATTTGTGGAATGTTATTGAGCTAACAAATGGGGTCGGCAATTGGGGAAGTCCCTTTTTTGCACCCAATTCAGAATATTCTGCTGGCGATTCTGACTACAGCGTGGGCGAACCTGCTGCAGCAAGCTCGGCCATCAGTGTGGCAGCCCACAACAAAGAAACATTTTTGCCAAATGGAAATATGGTAGGTGGCTCTCTTGCCTCTTTTTCAAGCAAAGGACCTACGCTTGATGAGCGTGTTAAACCTGATATTTCGGCACCAGGAGTTAGTGTTGTTTCATCAATTTCATCTTTTACAACCCAAGCTTTTTCGTCCATGGATATCGTTGAAACGGTCTCTTTTGAAGGACGAGATTATTCCTTTGTAAAGTTTTCGGGCACTTCTATGTCTGGACCTGTGGTTGCAGGAGTGGTGGCTCTTATGCTCGAAGCAAATCCATCTTTAAGTTCTCAACAAATCAAACAAATTTTACTCGAAACGGCACGCGAAGACATCCGAACCGGAACAATTCCCCCGAATGGTTCCACGCATTGGGGGTTTGGAAAACTAAGTGCGTATCCGGCCATTAAAAAAGCTTTAGAAACTCAACAAGTGGCTTATTATCAGAAAAATGACGCCTGTATGATTTTTCCAAATCCAGCAAATAGCTACTTTTCTTTGATTTATAATTTTGATTTTAAACCTTCGAATGTAACTATTTATGATATGTTGGGGAAAATCTGTTACAATAGCAATTATGTTTCTGATAATGTTGATGTTGGTTTCTTGAACGAAGGTTTTTATTTCGTTTATATTCAAGCCGAAAACAATCAACAATCCGTTCAAAAATTAGTGATTAAAAAGTAGTTTATTATGAGTTGTTTACCCCAAGGTTCATTGATTGGTTATATGAGTTCTAAAGTAAAAGAGGGCGGTGGAATCAATCTGGCTCAAGGTATTCCGGGTTATGAACCACCAGCTGAATTGTTGGAATCTTTGCGTAAAGCATCGTTTAAAAATGTGCATCAATATCCCCCTGGAACGGGAAATTTTAGATTGGCTGATTTTATTGCTCATTCTTTTGAAAATGAACTTCAAATTACCAGAGATGATGTGTTGATTACCAATGGAGCCACAGAAGCTCTGTCATTGCTTTTTTTATACTTTACTCAGTTTTTTAAACAGGAGTTTTCGGTGCTTTCTTTTGATCCCGCATACGAGAGTTACAGTCGATTGCCCGAACATTTTGGGGTGAAATATGTCTCTTTTTCAGATTATTCTCAAAATTCAATTGATTTTGAATCCCTTGTAACCATGGTTAAAAAAAATAATGTAAAGCTTTTATTTCTTAGTTCTCCTGGAAATCCATACGGGAGAATGTTTTCAGAAAAAGAACTGGATACACTTTGTTTGATGTCTGAAGAACTTGATTTTTACATTATTTTTGATGCTGTTTACCAGGAATTATATACACAAAGCAAACCGTATCAGGGCTTGAAGAATTTCGGGAAACGATATATTTATGTGAATAGTTTTTCAAAATTATTGTCCATTACAGGTTGGAGAATTGGCTATTTAATCGCTGATTCTACGCACATGAAAGGCATTCGCAGCATGCACGACTACACCGGTTTGTGCGTGCCATCGGTTTTGCAAGAGGCTCTAATTGATTACTTGGAAGAGAATAATGGAGGCATCGATTATATTGCATGGCTTCGCAATCAGGTAAATGCTGCTTTTTCGTTATTTATTCCCGAATTAAAAAAAATGGACTTTGTTATTCCATCGATTGAAGGTGGATATTTTATTTGGGCACAATTGCCAAGTAAATTCAAATGTGGGTTTGATTTTGCGGAAAAGCTATACGAAAAAGAAAAAATTGCGGTAGTTCCTGGAATTCATTTTTCAAAGAATGCTACTTCCTACATTCGAATCAATATTGCTCGACCCGAACATGAATTAAAATTGGCGATAGAAGGATTGAAAAGCTTTGTGTTAAATTAATTCATAAGATTTCTCCCGTGGGTCAGAATCTCATATAAAATACATTTTATCAGACAGTTATGTAGTTCTACTTCCTTTGCTGATTTTTATGAGGATTAAAAGAGGCTGAACTGAAAGGATTTTGAAAAATGAATTTGTTTAAAATGCCTAAAAAAAACTCAAATTATAACGGTGTAAGTTTAATTATTATATTTGCATTGAATTACTGTAAACAACCTAGAAATTATAAAATTATGATTGAACAAGTTAAAAGCTCAGCTCAAGCTATCGAATTAGAATTAAAATACGGAGCACACAATTATCATCCACTTGGAGTGGTTTTTGCAAAAGCCAAAGGTGCTTTAGCATGGGACGTTGAAGGAAAACAATATTATGATTTTCTTTCCGCTTATTCGGCTGTAAATCAAGGGCATTGTCATCCAAAAATTGTAGATGCAATGATCGAACAAGCACGTAAATGTACCTTAACTTCCAGAGCTTTTCATAGCGACCAATTGGGTATTTATGAAAAATACATTACGGAGTATTTTGGCTACGATAAAGTTTTACCCATGAATTCAGGTGCAGAAGCTGATGAAACTGCATTGAAGTTATGCCGTAAATGGGCTTATATGAAAAAAGGGGTGCCAGATAATCAAGCGAAAATTATTGTTTGTGAAGGAAACTTCCATGGTAGAACCATTACTATTATTTCGATGAGTACAGATCCAGATTCTTATGGTGGATTTGGTCCATATACTCCCGGATTTATAAAAATACCTTACAATGATACCGATGCTTTAGCTAAAGCTTTGGAAGATCCAAACGTTGCTGGTTTCCTTGTAGAGCCTATTCAAGGGGAAGCTGGGGTGTATGTTCCCGATGATGGATATTTGAAAAAAGCTTATGACTTATGTAAAGCCAAAAACGTATTATTTATGGCTGACGAAGTTCAATCTGGCATTGCTCGCACAGGGAAGCTTTTAGCTTGCGACCATGAGGGGGTAAGACCAGATGTTTTGATTTTAGGAAAAGCAATTTCAGGAGGCGTTTATCCCGTTTCTGCAGTATTGGCAGATGATGATATTATGTTGTGCATTAAACCTGGCGAACATGGTTCTACATTTGGTGGAAATCCTGTTGCCTGTGCTGTTGCTACGGCTGCTTTGGAAGTGGTTCGTGAAGAAAAATTAGCCGAAAGAGCAGAGCGTCTTGGCGAAATTTTCCGCAACGAAATGCTTGCTTTCCAAAAGGAATGCGATATGATTGAATTGGTTCGTGGTAAAGGTCTTCTTAATGCCGTTATTATTCGTCCTAAAAATGGAAAAGAAGCTTGGGACGTTTGTGTTCGCATGAAAGAACTTGGCGTTTTGGCAAAACCAACTCACCAACATATCATTCGTTTTGCTCCTCCATTGGTTATCACCGATGAACAATTGATGGATGCCATCGAAATTATTAAAGAAGCTATCAGAACTGTTTAATTTTTTCTGAGAGATAAATTTTAAAAAAGGGACATGGAAATGTCCCTTTTTTATTGGTTTTTTTATTTTCCGTTCAATTCTAAATTTCCTTCAGGCAATGCAGTAAGCGGTGTCGAACTGGTTTGGTGGGAAGATTTAGAATTGAATAAATAGACACATCACAATTTTGTTTTAAAACTAAGCCCGTTTTTTTTTAGTATAATTCAATAAACTCATAGCTGTTTTTTGAATGTTCCATGAATTTCATAAAATCATTAAATTTGAAAATAAGGGAAGCTGTATTAATGTTTGGGTGGAAACTTATCTTTTCTGTTTTTAGAAGATTTTTGTCAAAAAAAACATGAACATGATTTTCCGTATCGTTTATTAATCCCAGAGGAGTTACTGATCCGGGAGTTAATTTGAGGTATTTGTGCAGGCGTTTCTCCGAGGCAAAAGTGAGTTTACCTTGTTTTAAACGTTGTTCTAAATCCGAGATTTTTAAATTTTGCTTGCAATCCAAAATTACTAAATAATGCCTGTTCCCTTTGTGGTTTCTGAAAAATATATTCTTACAATGGGTAGCATCGTGGCCCTCCCAATATTTCATGGCAACTTCAATTGTAGGAGCAGGCGGATGCTCAACATACTCAAAAGGGATGTCTAATTCGTCAAGGGTTTTGTATAGGTTAATATCTCCATTCATAATTTTAAATTTTGTTTATTCGCATTCTGTTTTTTTTTACTGGATTTCGAGTATTTAATTGATCTATTGTAGCTATTGGCCACAAAAATACAAATTATTTCAGTAAAGAATTCTGCTTTGAGTGCATTCGTAATGAAAATGAAGAGATGTTGGACAAACAGTTATGATTTGTGCAAAGAGCCACTGTGTTTATTTGGGATACTGTCAAATATAAATTTAGACTTGACAAAATTTTTATCAGAATCGATTTTGAGATTGATTTTTATATATATTTGATGATTCAATTAAAAAATAATTCCATGAAAAAAACCTTCGTTATTTTAAGTGTTTTAGCAATTTCTGCTATTGCTATGAGCTCTTGCAAAAAAGATTATGTATGTGAATGTAACTATACGAGTGTATTAGGAACACCAGAACGCGTTGAAGTACCGTATAATAATTCAACGAAAAGCCAAGCAAAAGATGCGTGTACCAACTATCGTTTGCCAGGTGCTACAAACTTTGATTGCAAATTAAAGTAAAAACATTAAGCTCTTGTAATCTCAAGAGCTTTTTTTTAATTACTTCAAAACGATTTTTCAAA
>JAQUHH010000150.1:4908-6160 GCA_028683685.1 Bacteroidales bacterium | reverse complement strand
ATGAAAAAAATTACAATTTTAAGCATCATGTTGGCTTTTGTATTTTCAGCCAGTGCTCAGTTTATTCAAGCACCCAAAGGACATATGACAAAAGTAAGTGAAACACACTTGAAAACCTTACCATTAAATCAATTAAAACAAAACAAAAGTGTATTTGAGGGTTGGATTTTCCCAGCAGACCTTGGTACAAACTTAAATGGTGGAGATGGTAGCTTTTATGATACCTATTCTCAACCAATTTGGCCCGATTCAACTGTTGTTACTGTAAGTTCTGATGGTGCAAACTATGTTTGGATGCACTCTATCGCTTATATTTTTGATGCACGTTCTTTAGCATTGGATGAAAACCTAGCTGAAGCACCAGTAGCTGGTTCATACAACGTAGACTCCCTTATTTTATATGCATGGTATGAATTAAGAAATAACAAATATGATACTCTTTTAATTGAAATTGGTGCTATTAACGAAGATGACGCTAATTCTTTATCTGGCTTATCTTTAGGTGATAGTTCTATATACGCATTAAAAACTACAAATAACGCAACACAACAATTTGGGCTTGGTACTGAATGGAGCAATCCAAATAAAACCACTTTCAAATATACTTTAACTCAAAATGATACCACTTTTGCATATGCAAAAGAAATTACTATTCCTCTTCCATCAGACATTACTGTCGGTATGGGTCAAGTATTAGGAGTTAATATCACATTTATTCCTGGAACTCAATATGCATTGGGTGATACTCTTATCATTTATGGTGAAGATGCAACACCAAACAAATTAAATTCTTTCTTATTTTACTATATGGCAGCTCAAGAAGCATTTGGCGCTGCTTTCTACGACCCATTTGGATTAAACACATTCAATTATAATCATACATCTAGTCGCTACCAAACATGGACAAACACTGTTTTAAACGCAGGTTTATTTCCTGAAATTTGGGGAGCAACACCTATGGCTTTCAAAGTTTCTGAAATACAATCAATCAAAAAATATGGTGATTTAAAAGTTAATGCATATCCAAATCCTGCAAACGACATTTTAAATGTTGAATTAAATTCTAACGAAAATGCAGTAATTTCAATTGTTAACCTAATTGGACAAACCGTAAAAGTTATAAACACAAACAATACATTCAATACTATCCAAATCAGTGATTTAACTTCTGGTATGTATATGTTGAAAGTTGAACAAGCTGGAAAAACATACACTAGCAAAGTGGTTGTTAAATAATCTTGTTTCAATAGAA
>JAQUHH010000150.1:0-4808 GCA_028683685.1 Bacteroidales bacterium | reverse complement strand
ACAAACAATACATTCAATACTATCCAAATCAGTGATTTAACTTCTGGTATGTATATGTTGAAAGTTGAACAAGCTGGAAAAACATACACTAGCAAAGTGGTTGTTAAATAATCTTGTTTCAATAGAACATTAAAAAGGCTACCCAATGGGTAGCCTTTTTATTTTACAATCTGACTCAATATTGTCCGATAAATTTTCAATATTTTTTCACCCCCTAGCCCAGTTCGGCGTTTCGACGCAGTCTATCTCGAGAATCGGGGCTCAACGACCGAAATCAGCTTACTGCATCGCCTAAAGGAGAAAATATTGAAAAACCAAACCAGTATATTTATTTTTTCTTCATTCTACCCTCCCAGTTCGACACCGCTCACTTCGACAAGCTCAGTACATCGCACTGCATCGCCTAGAGGGAGATGAAGAAAATAGCTAAATTCATATCGGACAACAATGAATCTGACTCTAAAATAATTTGTTTTCGTTGCATTAAAAATGCCAAAAAACATCTAATATTCAGTCGGCAATAATTTCTGTTAATCTTTTTTCAAAGTTCATCATACCAAATTCATGTCTAATTTTGTGGTAAGATTCAATGGGAAAGAGCTTTTCATTTAGAATAAATTGCTGATGAAAATCTAAAATTGTTTTCAACAAATCAGCTACATTATTATTTTCAAAATAAGCACCAATATCCGCATTAATAAGCTTAAACGAATCTGCCTCTGGAGTTGTAATAACAAATAATCCAGAAAAAAGAGCTTCTAAAATAGCGACAGACATCGCTTCAATTCGTGATGGAAGAACAAACAGATGGGCTTGTTTCATCGCTTCAACAATCTCTTTTATTTCAAGCCATCCACGAAGCTGAATCTGATTTTCCAATTCAAAATCACGAATATTTTTCTGCAAAACAGAATACAAAGGACCATCACCAATAATATTGCACGAAAATGGAACACGCTTGTTTTTCAATTCTTTAAGTGCTTTTATCAAAAGAAGTGGATTCTTTTGCTCAACTAATCTCCCGATAAATAGGATTTTAAGTTCACTCCTATCTCTATCTATTATTAATGGAAATTCATCCTCCTTTGTTGCATTCGGAATAACATGAACGATATTTTGATATTTATCTCCTAGAAATTGAATGGCATTTTGTTTCAAAATTTCAGATAAAACAATAAGTTTTGAGGCATTTCGGCAAATTTTTCGTATTCTAAAATAGGTAATCAAATGAAAATGCCACATTTGTTTAGGGAAAAACCACGGAATATCATGTCCGTGACTAATCACAAAATAAGGAATATTAAATTTCTTTGACAAGCGGAAAGCCAATTCGCCACCTGGCAAGCTAAAATGAGCAATAACGAGATGAATGGGATTTGAAACAAGGTAATCATTGCAAAATATTTTAGCATACTTTAGCCACGACATCATTTCAAAAACATTTGATTTATGGCAATATCTACGCCTAGATTTAAGTCTGAAAACTTCAAATCCATCCATTTCTTCAAAATCAGGCAAATTATCAAAACCAGCCGTAAGAACAACCACTTCATGTTTTTTTGCCAAAATTTGTGCTTGAGATAGAGCCACTCGTCCAGCTCCTCCTCCCAGCGGCGGAAATTCGTAATTTAAAATTAAGACTCGCATGGTGCTTCGGCTTGTTCTTCTATTGTTTCATCAATTATATACATCGGCATCCCTTTGGATTTTTTGTGAATAGAAAAAACATATTCCGCTAAAATCCAAATCAATACAAATAAAAATCCAATTAAAACATACGAAAAAGCGGCAAGCCATTCAAGTAATTTATAAAACTGATCATTTACAAGAAAATTATATAGGAGATAAAGAAGAAATAATAAGCCCGAAATTATGACCCCAATACCAACCAATAAACCCAAACGAATTGGGAAGATTGAAAAACTAAGGAGACCGTTAAGCCCCAATCGAAGCATTTTAATTAGACTAAAACCCGTTTTCCCAGCTTTCCGTTTAGGTCTATCATAGTTTACAATATCATATTTAAACCCAAACCACGAAATAAGTCCTCTCAAATATTCGGTACTGATGTTTTTCTCATTTATCATCTTCAAAACCGAGGAATCCATTAATCTAAATTCCCCAATATTGTCAGGCATTTTCACTTCAGAAGAAAAATTCAACAGTTTATAATATAACTTTGCTGTGTATTTTTTTAAAAAACGATCTCTCCGAGAAACTCTTCTAGCATAAATGATTTTATTGCCTTCTCTCCATTTTTTCAACATTTCAGGAATCAATTCTGGAGGATCCTGAAAATCACAATCCATCGTAATTAAGGCATTTCCTTTAGCATAATTTAAACCAGCAATAATGGCAGCTTGATGTCCAAAATTACGAGTAAATGAAATAAACTTAATGCGACTGTCCTGTATGGCTATCTCTTTTAAAATTGCCAACGAGGAATCTCCACTACCATCATTCACGAATATGATTTCAAACTTTTCTTGGTTCTCTGTAAGAACTTCCGTCAGTTTTTGACACATCAAATCAATATTTTGATCCTCATTAAAAACTGGTAAAATAATTGAAATCATCACATTTGTTTTTTCAAAAATACATTTTTTTATTGATTCAACAAAAAAATATTTTTTTTCATTGTGCATTGCTTGATTGAATTTATTGACAGTAGTATATATGTTTACAGTGAAATTAGTCCAAAGAGTAATTCCATTTTTGACTTCGGCAAGGGGTTGCAACCCCTTGTAAACGATAGTACAATTCCGACTAAAAGTGGAAGCACGACTTTATAAAAAACTCATCTGATGACTTTGAGTCATCTGATGAGTGATTTAAAAACTTACTGCTGTTTTATTCTTTTACTAACTTCTTCGTGGAAACTAAGTTTCCTTGTTGGTCAAACAGCTTGACTAAATATAAGCCTGAACTTAAATCGGATATGTCTAAAACTGCTTGAAAGGAGGAGAATTTTTCTTCAAATTTCTTTTTTCCACTAAGGTCAAAGATTTGAAGAGTTTTTTCTTCAATTCCAAAAACTGGAAACTCTACATTAAGAGAGGTGTTTGCTGGATTTGGGTAAATTTTTAAGGCCTGATCTATTTCCTCGGAGCTAACAGCGTTGGCTACTAGCATTTCTATGATAAGACCGCCACCTCCTACAAAAATAGCTCTACCATTTTGATAAGCAGAAGAATTAATACTCCCTGTCATTGAGTATAAAACCTCTGCTTGGCCAGTACTAACATTTATTGACCTTATTCCATCACTTCCAGAGCTGATTAGGGTATTACTATTTATAGCAAAAATACTATAGTTAAACTTTCCCATACTTGCTTGATCATAACTATAAATTTGAGCCATTACAGCCTGATCGTCATTCCAGAGCCAAATATCACCAAGGTCAGTAAGTATAAAAAAGTTTACTGAATCAACAGTAAAAAATGACCAGGGAAAACCACTGTTAGCAGGAAAAGTAAAAATATCTAGTAAATCCTCTCCGCCAGTAAAACGAAAAAGTTTGCCCTCTTGATTGATATTTTCAGCTAAAAGCAAAAGATTATTCTCGGCCCTAGCAAATAAACCATAATAAATATTTTTATAATGACTAGTTTTTTTTTCAAAACCAACTCCATTATAATGCCAAATTTCTCCATCATCATAAGCATTTTTAGAGCAAAGATAAGCATTATTTTCATTATAAAAAATCATTCCAACGCCTATCAAGCTATTTTCGGTTATAAACTCAGTTTCTACTTCTTTTTGCCAGGTAAGATCATCATTTAAAGAATACAAGCCAAGTCTAGATATATACATAAGTTGCATATCTCCATTGCTTTTTTTTCTAAAAAAAGAATAATAACTATTTCCCGAGGGACAATTTTTTTTAAACCAAGCAGAGCCATTGTGATACAAAAAAGTGTTATTAGCACCAAAAGCAAAAGCCTGTTCTTGTTTTAAAAAAACAAGACCTAAGATATTATTACCAGCATCTGGATTGGGCATAACACTAAAAGAATAATTTTGAGCCATCAAATAAGAAAAGCTCAACAACAAAATAATTACTGATACAGATTTTTTCATTTTTCCTCCAATGTTTTTAAATTACTCGGTAATGAATTACTTTTAATTTTTTCTTTAATCTCGGTCAATATCAAAAAACGAGCTTGGTATTTACTACCAATAATGTCACAGCATTTAATGATTGATATTCTGTCCATTAACAATATTTCTTAGTTAATCAGCAAAAATAGTAATAAATTACAAACAATATAAAATATTTTGGTGTTTTTTTTGTTAAATTTTCATTCGGCCGAAATTTTAAGGTATTAATAATTGTTTTATGAGAAAAATAAAAAAACAACCAATAGAATACTATATAATATCTATAAGAAAACACAGTGATTGGTAAGAAAACGTCAAATTCGAGGCATTTTATTATAATCACTACATACTGTCGCTATCGAAGGCTTTGTGTTTTGAGTAGTGCCGCCACTTATCAACCACCTCTTGAATGTCGTCGGGCAAATCCGAATCAATAAAAATCTCTTTACCATTGATCGGATGCAGAAATCCCAATGATTTTGCATGAAGGGCTTGCCGTGGCAAAATTTTGAAACAATTTTGAACAAACTGTTTATATTTAGTAAAGGTTGTACCTTTCAAAATTTGGTCGCCACCGTAGGTTTCATCATTAAAAAGTGGATGACCAATATGTTTCATGTGAGCCCTAATTTGATGAGTCCTACCTGTTTCCAATGTACATTCGAGCAAAGTCACATATCCAAAACGTTCGAGCACTCTGAAGTGCG
>JAQUHH010000149.1 GCA_028683685.1 Bacteroidales bacterium | reverse complement strand
ATCATGACCATTATAAATGGCGACCGTTTGCAATGGAATTACTTGACGATTTTTGTTTGGTTTTATAGTATACCATACTTCATTTTTATTGGCAGGAATTCTTAATTCTGCTTTATGACTTTCTATCCACATAATGGGTTCATGAACATTCGAACTATCAATACTAAAGGTGTAGTTCTTGAAAACCTTGCTAGCCGGAGCATAATATAAAGCAGTAAGAGAGTCCAAAGAAGGAGTGTTCATTATTTCACACATATATCGATTGATTTCGGTATTTTGGACCAATCCCATTGGACGATATTGATGGGGATGATAAATTGCCAAAAAAACATCTTCTCCTGTATGTCCGGTTGTGGTCCAACCAATAGGATTCCGATTATTTATAATATGGGCAATTATTTTATTTATTTCAGTGGGGTTTTTCTTGTTTTTCCCTTTTTTAGCTAATTCTTCATATTGATAAAATGCAATTATTGAATTTATTTCACTGCTAATCAAATCAGTGATTTCAAAATTTTCTTTGAAATATTCTTTTATCTGTTTTTCAGACGGTCTTAATTTAAATTCGGTTCCAAAATGTTCGGCTGTCTTTTTGGCTTTTCGAAGATTATCAAAAAGTTCACTGTAGGTTTTTCGATCGTAACCATGATTCGTTTGACTGTTGCCCAAAGATATTCCGCCATTACCATGATCTGGCAATACAATAACTGCAGTAGATCCATCTTTTTTTGCAAAATCAATCGCTTTTGCCACAGCTTTATCAAATGCCAAATACTCTGTAATAACCCCTATTGGGTCATTATCATGAGCCGACCAATCTACCTTACTCCCTTCGACCATTAAAAAAAAACCCTTTTTATTTTTCGATAAAATTTCAATGGCTTTTTCTGTCATTTCTTCCAAAGAAGGCTCTTTATCGGGATCTCTATCAATATCATTTGCCATTTGCCATTCCGAAAACAGAGCCCACATTTTTAACCCCGTAAAAGCTCTAAACTCGCTTATACTTGTGGTATACGACACATTGTTTGCCATAAGAACCTTCGTTAAATCAATTTTATCTTTTCTGTAATTTAAAAAATAAGATCCACCCGCAAAAACAAGGTCTATATTATTAAAAACCATTTGTTTTGATAATACTTCATATTCGTCACGCATGGGATGATGTGCAGCAAAAGCAGCTGGAGTGGCATGTGAAAAATAAGAAGTAGCAACCAATCCTGTTGCTTTTTGCTGAAGTTTAGAAGCTTCCAATATAGTAAAAAGAGGTTGAAAAGCATCAAATGCATCCATCGTTTCCAAATCATAAACAGAAGAATCAGGATAGGTAGAAATGTATTTTGTTTGTGATAAATATCCCGTTGCATAGGCACTCCCCGTAGGAGCTGAATCTCCAATAGGAGCATTGGATGAATGAGTTTTTACCAAACCACAAATATAAGGATCAACCGCTAAACCCTTTGCTTTCTGATACCATCGACTGATGCTCAACACACTGGTACTTGTTCCATCAGGAATCATCAAAATAATATTTTTAACCTCTTTATTTTGAGCATTTGCCAGATTGGAAATCATGACAAACAAAATCAAACACAAGTATATTAATCTTTTTTTCATCTTTACATTTTTAGCGATAAACATTATTCAGAATAAATGTTTAGATTATTGATTGCGTAAAAATACAAATATATAACGAGATATTTTAACTATGACTGCATTGAATACAATATCAATCTCTACATTGTAAATATTAACAAATAATACAAGCATCTAGTAAATTAAAACTTAAACTTATTGAAAATTGTTATATATTTGCATGATAAAATTTATAATATATTAAAACTTTTCCCCTAACGTATAACATATAATTAATTACCATTTTTTATAGATAAAATGTCCTATAAAAAAACTAATTTTTCAAATTCATTATTGAATTAAATCTGAAATTATGACACACATCGATTTAATAAATAGAATTACAAACCTCTATGAGAGCACAAATCCAGTATTCAAATCTGTTTTAAATATATTAGAAAAGCAAGAAGAAAACAATATAATTGACCACCTTTCTTATAGAACATTTGATTTCCCAACTATTAGTATTGATGTTTTGGCAGTTCCATTTATCGAAGCGGGATATAAAGAAGTTAAACGGTATAAATATGAAAACAAAGAAATTACAGCTAGGCATTATGCCCATTTAACAGACGAATCTGCACCCCTGATTTATTTCAGCGAACTATCTACTTATAAATTCAGCAAATCATTACAAGCTATTGTAAAAAAAATGGCAAATACAATTCCCATCAATATTCTCTGTTCTGAAAAAATATTTTTCACTCCTAGCCCATGGGAGAATATTCAACATTCTATTTATGAACAGTTGAAATCAGAATCAGAATATGCAGCAGGTATATATGTAAATGGATTTATGGCTCACCACATAGGAATTAGAATAAACCATTTTAAAAAACTAGACACCTTAAGCAAAATTTGTGCTTTTTTAAAGGAGAACAAATTCTCTTGCATTCCCAAAAAACATGCTCAACAAAGTCACATTATTTCCATGATAGAGATTGTTATGTTAGAGTTAAGAAATAAAAACAAAACCTTTTTAGATGGGGTTTTTGATATTCCAACTCCATATCCTGAGTTTGTAAAGAGAAATTATATGGAAGATAATAAAATGTTTTTGGAATTTCTGCCTAATCTTTCATTTCAGAAACCAGAACCCATGAGTTTAGAACAAATTAATCAGTTAATATTGGAAGACAATTAATGGTATCCCAAATTATTCCTTTTACCAATCATTATTTTATAGATAAATAGCAGGTCTATTTGAAAAACAGAGAAAATTTATAAAAATATTTCTCTAAAAATCCAATCAAGTTTTGTTCGTAAAATATAAAAATGTAAATTTGCTAAAAAAAATAAGACTATGAGAAAAATAATGTTAAGCATATTTGCCATTGTTTTAATTACAAACATGGCTTCTGCACAAAAAAATGAAACAAAAAAAATGACTATGAAAAATGAACTTGATAGCATTAGCTACTTTTTAGGAAACGAAATCGGGAATTATTATCGTACTAACGATATTAATTTGAATACGGACTTGTTCATGCAAGGAATGGTAGATGCTATAAACAATTCCAGCAAATTGGATGCCGAAACAAAAGAAAAAATAATGGCAATGTTTCAACAACAACAACAACAAAAAGCAAATAAACAATTAGAAATGACAAAAGAAGCAGGACGTAAATTTTTAGAAGAAAACAAAAAAAATCCAGATGTTAAAACAACAGCTAGCGGATTACAGTACAAAATAATAAAATCATCAGACGGCGTTTCTCCAAATGCCAGCGACAAAGTTAATGTTCATTATCACGGAACTCTAATTGATGGAACCGTATTTGACTCTTCTGTAGAACGTGGCGAAACTATTACTTTTGGTTTAAATCAAGTAATCAAAGGTTGGACCGAAGGTTTGCAACTCATGAAAACTGGTGAAAAATTCATTTTCTACATTCCTTCTGAATTAGGATATGGCGACCGTGCTGCAAGCGCTCAACTTCCTGGAGGTTCTACATTAATATTTGAAGTTGAACTTTTTGAAGTAAATCCATAATTTTTTTTTTAGAATTAAAACCCAAGGTTTTCTTCTGTTTTCCATGAAGAAATCTTGGGTTTTTTTTATTTCTTTCGCCGAGTTCGTTTGATTTATGTATTTTTGCAAAAAAATGATATGATAAAATCAATGACAGGTTTTGGTCGCCAAACCTACCAATATAACGACAAAACAATTAGTATAGAACTGAGAACGCTAAACAGTAAACTATTCGATTTGAACTTAAAAACCCCTGCTTTTATTCGGGAGCGGGATACTGAAATTAGAAATATTTTATCTTCTCAACTAGAACGTGGTAAAATAGAACTATTTATTACTCAAGAATCAAGCTCTGCAAATACTTTAAACATCAATAAGTCATTGTTTGAGAGTTATTACAATGAGTTAAAATCCATGTCTGATTCACTCGAAAACAATTCTGAAACTGATATTTTTAGTCTGGTATTAAGAATGCCCGACGTGTTTTCGAAAGAACAAAATGCGATGAATGAAGAAGATTGGAAAATGTTTGAAAAAAACTTATTTCTAGCTTGCAATCAAGTAAATGAATTTCGACAAACGGAAGGATCAATTTTGAAAGAAAAATTGATGGAAAACATCACACAAATTGGTCTTTTCTTAACTCAAATTACTCCTTTTGAGGCACAACGCATTAAAACAGTTCGCGACCGCCTATCAAAGCATGTTGAGCAATTTCTTTCAGATGCCCAAATTGACAAAAACCGTTTTGAACAAGAGATGATTTTCTACCTTGAAAAACTTGATATTACTGAAGAAAAAGTTCGCTTAAAAAAACACCTCGATTTTTTTGTTGAAAGCATAAACGAATCAAAATCAAATGGAAAAAAACTAGGTTTTGTCGCTCAAGAAATAGGTCGTGAAATAAACACACTCGGATCAAAAGCCAACGATTTTGAGATCCAACAATTGGTGGTGAAAATGAAAGATGAATTAGAACAAATTAAAGAACAACTCGGTAATATTTTATAACATTATGCAACTTTATCCTTTAAAATTTGAACCTCAATATCTAAAAAAAATATGGGGTGGCAATCGAATTAAAAATCATTTTAAACGTACTAATATCGATTTCGAGAAATGTGGCGAATCGTGGGAAATTTCGGGAGTGGAAGGCAAAGAAAGTGTAGTTTCAAATGGCTTTTTGAAAGGCAATAATCTGAATGAATTAATTGAAATATACATGGATGAACTATTGGGTCATAAAGTATTTTTGCATTTTGGCAATGAATTTCCTTTGTTACTAAAGCTGATTGACGCCGATGATTTTTTGTCCATTCAGGTTCATCCCGATGACAAATTAGCATATAAACGACACCAAAGCTACGGAAAAACTGAAATGTGGTATATTCTTGATGCTGAGAAAGACTCCTATCTAATTAATGGCTTTAATAAAAACGTGAGCAAAGAAGAGTATTTGTCACTTTTGAATGAAAACAAATTAACGGACATTCTGGAGAATGTCCCGATCAAAGCTGGCGACAGTGCATTTATTCCGGCAGGCAGAGTTCATGCTATCGGGAAGGGAATTTTATTAGCAGAAATTCAACAAACCTCAGACATTACATATCGTATTTTTGACTGGAATCGCGTTGATGACGAAGGAAATTCTAGAGAACTTCACACTGATGCAGCATTGGATGCCATCGATTTTTCGAAAATAAAAGATCCCTTGATAAAGTATACTGCAACACCAAATCAATCTTCAAACATTGCGACTTGTCCTTATTTTTCATGCAATATTCTTTTATTTGACAAATATGTCGAAAAAGTTTTTGTCGGAATTGATTCTTTTGTTTTGTACATGGTTATTGAAGGTGCTTTTACGGTAAATTATGAAGGAGGTTCAGAAATTGTAAAAAGTGGCGAAACTATTCTGATTCCCGCTTGCATCGAAGAAATCAGCTTTGACCCCTTGATGCCTTCTCGTGTTTTAGAAATTTACATTCCTTAAATAACATGGATTTTTCGATGCCAATTATTAAAATGGAAGATTATCATTACCATCTTCCAGAAGAAAAAATTGCTTTTTTCCCTACTTCAGAAAGAGCTTCGTCAAAACTTCTAGTGTATAAAAATGGTCAAATTTCGGATCATTATTTTTCCGAAATTTCGGAAATTCTTCCAACGAATAGTTTTTTGATTTTTAATAATACAAAAGTAATCCCAGCTCGTTTGGTTTTTCACAAAGAAAGTGGCACCCGAATTGAAATCTTTTGTTTGGAGCCCCTTGATGATAAAGGCGAGCATCAAAAAGCAATGAGTCGACAAAAATCAGCACATTGGAAGTGCATTGTAGGCAATCTAAAACGCTGGAAAACACCCGTTAAAATGACGATTTCTGCCGAAAAAGAAAACATTATTTTATCTGCTTTTTTAGAATCTCGAGAAGATGAAAAAGTGAATGTCCGATTTGAATGGACTCCTGAAAATTATGATTTTTCTACCGTTTTGCATTATGCCGGCAAAATCCCATTGCCTCCATACATCAAACGTGACAATATTGAAAGCGATACCGAACGCTATCAAACCGT
>JAQUHH010000148.1 GCA_028683685.1 Bacteroidales bacterium | reverse complement strand
ATGCACTTGACGAAGCCATTGCTTTGCCTACCGATTTTAGTGCTCGCATCGCCCGTAATACACAAATTTACATTCAAGAAGAGACCAACATCTGCAAAGCTGTTGACCCTTGGGCAGGTTCATATTATGTTGAATCGCTCACGCATGATATTGCAAACCGTGCATGGATGCTCATCGAAGAAGTTGAAAAACTAGGTGGAATGGCAAAGGCCATTGAATCTGGCATTCCTAAAATGCGCATCGAAGAGGCAGCTGCTCGCAAACAAGCTCGTATCGACTCTGGAAAAGACATTATCGTAGGCGTGAATAAATACCGCCTAGAAAAAGAGGATCCTATTGATACACTGGAAGTTGACAATACCGCTGTTCGTTTATCGCAATTAAAACGTTTGGCAGAATTGAAAGCCAATCGTAACCAAAAAGAAGTGGACGAAGCTTTGGAAGCCATTACCCAATGTGCAGCCAGCGGAAAAGGCAACTTATTGGAATTAGCCATTGTTGCAGCTCGCAGAAGAGCAACTTTAGGCGAAATTTCAGACGCTATGGAAAAAATATTCGGACGTTATAAAGCAAAAATTAATTTAATATCAGGCGTGTATTCATCAGAAACAAAAGACAACAGCAGCTTTAAAGAAGCCAGCGAATTGGCTGATAAGTTTGCAGAAAAAGAAGGACGTAGACCTCGAATTATGGTTGCCAAAATGGGCCAAGACGGTCACGACCGCGGTGCAAAAGTAGTAGCTACCGGATATGCCGATATCGGTTTTGACGTAGACATGGGACCTTTGTTCCAAACCCCTGCCGAAGCCGCTCGCCAAGCCGTTGAAAATGATGTTCACGTAGTTGGAGTTTCCTCTCTGGCTGCCGGTCACAAAACCTTGGTACCACAAATTATTGAAGAATTGAAAAAATTAGGCCGCGAAGATATTATGGTCATTGTGGGTGGTGTTATTCCATCACAAGATTATGATTTCTTGTATAAAGCTGGTGCTGCCGCCATTTTCGGACCTGGTTCTATCATTTCCGATTGTGCAATTCAAATGTTGAAAATGATGCTCGAAGATTAATTCATTTTTAGCAGATACATAAAAAAGGCTGTCCAAATGGACAACCTTTTTTTGTAATTTGAATTGTAATTTACTCAGCAATCAGCTCTTCAGTTGCATTCACTGGCTCTTCCTCTTCAACAAGAAGAACTATTTTAAACGCTTGTACTTCGTAAACATAACGAGTATTGTACTCTTTATCAACGTAAGTTCGGGGAATCAATTTGCCTTCAACTTGTACTTTGGAGCCTTTTTTAACCATTGGAAGAGCATGCATTGAATCTTTTGCCCACATAATAATATTGTGCCAGTAGGTTTGTTTTACCCACTCACCAGTAGAACGCTGGAAGTTTTCATGCGTGGCAAGTTTAAATTTCATAACGATATTTCCGTTTTCGAATATGAACATTTCTGCGTTCATTCCTGCATAACCTGTAAGTTCGACTTTGTTTAATGTAGTTTTCATAATAGTGGTTTTTTAGTTGTGATTAGTTTTTGATATTTAAAGTCAATAAATTTTTTGTTTTTTGTATTATTCTGCAATAGCACCTTCTAATGTTTCTTCTGTGATTTCTTCTTTCAAAAGAACAATTTTAGACGCTTGCACTTCGTAGATATAACGAGTATTGTTTTCTTTATCCACGTAAGTACGAGGAATCAGTTTTCCTTCGAGTTGCACCTTGGCCCCTTTTTGCACCATTGTGTGAGTGTGTACCGCCTCTTTTCCCCACATAATAACATTGTGCCAGTACGTTTGATTTACCCATTCACCAGTGGAACGTTGAAAGTTTTCATGCGTGGCAAGTTTAAATTTCATAAGCGCATTTCCGTTGTCGAATTTGAATATTTCTGCATTCATGCCAGCATAACCTGTAAGTTCGACTTTGTTTGTTGTAGTTTTCATTTTGTAAAATTTAGTTATTGTTTGTTTTTAATTTTTGATGACGAAAGAACGATGAAGCAAAATTACATTCAGCCAGTATGTTTATTCGGTTAATAATCAGTTACTTTCGGAAGTAGTTGTTTGTAAGCGCTTGTTGTCGATTATATAATTGAGAAAATGCTGAATAATCAAGGCTTTTCAATTAATGTTTGATTTTTTTAGAAAATTTGGAGAATTGAAAAAAACATCTGCTTTTAGAAGTCCTATAAAAATAAATGCCATAAATCTTTTGTATATTTGCTCAAGTACATTTTGAAATTTTGTCTTATGAATACAATCAAAGCATTTAAAATCAGAACGAAAGAAGAAACGCCATTTATTCAAATGAGTTTGGAAAGGCTTAAATCAAATTTAGATTTTTTCAAAAAAAATTTATCTTTTTCTTCCCAAGAGATATTTTATCCAGTTAAAGTAAACTTGCAAAAAGAAATTGTAGAACTACTGAATAAATCAGATTGTAATTTTGAAGTGGGTGCTGTATCAGAAGTCGAACAACTAAAAAACTGGGGAATAAAAGCCTTTCAAATTATTTTTGGAAATCCAATAAAACAAGCAAATCACATCAAAAAAGCCTACGATTTAGGAATTAGGACATTTGGCGCAGACACCGAAAATGAATTGAGAAAAATAAGCGAGCATGCACCAAAATCGGAGGTCTATTTTCGAATCGACATTGACAATACAGGAGCTGAATGGGCTTTGAAAGGGAAATTTGGAACAAACATTGAAAACCTCCCTTCACTTTTCGAATTTTCTAAAAAATTGGGATTAAATCCATTGGGGTTTAGTTTTCATTTGGGTTGGAACAATGCAAATGAGAGCACATGGAAAAATGTATTTGAACGACTAGACAAACAAATTATAGAACTTCAAGAAAAAAACTTGAATTTAAAAACCATTAATATTGGTGGTGGTTTTCCTGCACATTTAAACAATCAATATGCTGATTTAGAAAAGATTGCAAAGGTGATTTTGCCTTATTTAAACGCATGGCGACAAAAAAACATTCAAGTTTTGGCCGAACCGGGTTCTTTTTTGGCGGCCAATGCAGGAATTATGCTTACTTCCGTTATAGAAAAGGTAAAAAGAAACGGAAAAACTTGGATTTTTGTGGACAGCGGGATTTTTCAGGGTTTCTACTGGATTTTGGGCGGATTAAATTATCAGATAGAATATCATGGAGCATCAAAACCAAAAAATTTGGAAAAAATGGTCGTTTGCGGTCCAACTTGCGATACGCACGATGTTTTTTCTGAAGAAGTTTTGTTGCCCACCGAAATTAAAGTAGGCGATAAACTTATAATTCATCCCGCCGGAGCTTATATAAGTAGTGCTCAAAAATACAATGGATTCGATTATCCAAAACAAATTATCGATTAATTTTTGGTGCTGCTTTAACTGAAAAACATTCGTTCACTAAAAATACTTAAATTTGTCATTTAAAAATGGAAAATGGACATTAAAGAATACAATGTAAATACCGAACAGCAAAAACAAAACCATCCGTGGGAGTATGCCCGATTAGAGGTAATTTTTGACTTGCTTAGCAAAAAAACATTAAGCAAAGAGCAAATTTCAAGCGGTGAACTTACTATTTTGGACGTGGGTTGTGGAGATGCTTTTTTTCTGAACGAATTATCAAAACGCCTGCCCAAAGCCAATTGTTTTGCCATTGATACGGCATTTGATGATGAGAGCATTGCTTTTTTTGCAGAAAAATACAAGGGCATTAATTTTTATCCATCCATTGAACACGAAGATTTATCAAAAATAAAAATTGATGTCATTTTACTTTTAGATGTGATTGAACATATCGAAAATGATGTTGATTTTTTGAAAAAGCTAACAGAAATGCCAGGTTTTTCTGCTGATACCCGAATCATAATTTCGGTTCCAGCCTATCAAAATTTATTTTGCTCGCACGACACTTGGTTGGGTCATTATCGCCGCTATACGGTTAAAAAACTAAGAAATCACATTGGACAAGCTGGATTCATTAGCGATCAGGATGGTTATTTCTTTTTTTCTTTATTATTGGCTCGAATCATCCAAAAATTCAAAGAAAACATGATCAAACCCGACTTGACAAAAGTAAGTGGAATTGGCGACTGGAACGGTGGAAAAATAATTTCAAAAATCATCAAAACAGTATTGGTTTGGGACTATAAAATTTCAAAAATAAAGCGAATTTTTGGCATTCGATTGCCAGGCTTATCAACATACACCATATGTCGAAAACAGTAATTATTATTCCTTGCTACAACGAAGCCAGTCGTTTGCCTGTTGAAGAATTTCAGCAAGGATTTAAAGCCAATCCAGAAGTACATTTTTTATTTGTAAACGACGGCAGTACCGATAATACTTTGTCCATTCTAAATTCTTTGAAAGAGGGAAACATAAATGTGGATGTTTTTGACAGCCAGCCCAATAGCGGAAAAGCAAATGCGGTTAGAATAGCTATGATACACGCATTAGAGCATTTTGAATTCGACTTAATTGGATATTTTGATGCTGATTTGGCAACCCCTTTGAATCAAATTTCTGAATTTGAAACCTGTTTTTCTGCCAATAAAGATTTGAAAATGGTCGTTGGATGTAGAGTTAGACGTTTGGGAGCAGACATAAACCGCACCTGGAAACGACATATCATCGGACGCGTTTTTGCCACTTTTGCTTCTGCCACCTTAATGTTGCCAGTTTACGATACCCAATGCGGCGCAAAAATGATTTGCAAAGAGACAATTGAAAATCTTTTTTCTGAGAAATTTATCAGCAAATGGCTTTTTGATGTTGAGGTTTTTGCTCGCCTAAGCTTGCTGGTTGGTTTTCCAAATATCAAAAAAGCAGTGTACGAGCATCCTTTGCAAGTTTGGATTGAAAAAGGAGATTCACGAATTAAGCTAAAAGATTTTATCAAATTTCCCATTGATCTATTGAAAATACATAGAAAATATCATTCTGTTTTGAAAAAACAGATTAAAAATTCAGACAAAACTTCTTATGAAAAATAAAACAAAAGTCGAAATCACAAACCCTAAGCAAAACAAAATCAATGATTTGTGCATTGTTTTTAGAGCTGAAAATATACTTTCACATGCAAAAGAGATCAACGAAAGTATAAGCCGTTTGCGACCTGAACATCTGAAAAATTTAGAGTTAATTTTCATCTCAAAAGGGCTTTTTTCCATTGAAGAATTAGCAGGTTCTTCTTTGTCAAAATATCCAGAAAAAATTCAAATCACATCCTTTGACGAAACTCCGAACGTGTGTGATAAAAAAGTTCTGTTTGTAGATTGTGAAGATTTATCAAAAACCTTTAATCCAGCAGAAATTTTCGGATTAAAGTTAGAAGAGAATGAAAAAAATGTTCGATTGCACTTTTTAATCAAAGATAAAAAATCAAAAAAGGCATTTTGGCTTTTATCGGATGAAATAGCAAATTATATTTTAAACCTCAACATTGCTTCCAAAGATTTTGATTATGTTTTCAGAAAAGAACGCATTCATTTTTCTGAAATTCCTCTAAATCAAACTTCTGTTTTTGAAGAAAAAAGCAGCTTTGGCACTCGTTTAAAACAAAATTTTCAACGTTTTATCCATTGGTATTTAATATTACCCATTCGCGAACTGCGATTAAAAAAGGAAAATCGTGGAGCATTTATCGAAAAAAGAGAATCTTCCATTTATCGATTATTGTTTTTTAGTTTAGCTATTGCCCTCTTTTTCATTATGCCTATTTTGAGTTTAAATGTGGGAATATCGGGGGACGAATTTGTTAACTACGAACATTCAGCCAAGGTTTACGATTACTATATGAGTGGCGATAAATCTGCGGTAGATCCACTTGTAAACCCAAAACTAAACAGTACGCTAATGCAGTACTATGGACAATCATTCGACAATATAACCTATTTTGTAAATCACATTATTGGAACCGATAATCCATATGAAAGTCGCCATGTAATGAACTCAATGGTAGGTTGGCTCATCATTTTAGTCAGTGGACTTTTTTTATCACACATTGCAGGATGGAGAGCTGCTTTAATTGGAATGTTGTTACTGTTTCTTTCACCCCGTTTTTTAGGTCATTCTTACAACAATCCAAAAGATATTCCTTTTGCATTTGCTTATCTTTTTTCCATTTTCCAAATGGTATTATGGGCAAAAGAGCTGCCTGAAATTAAAATAAAACGTCTTGT
>JAQUHH010000002.1 GCA_028683685.1 Bacteroidales bacterium | reverse complement strand
CTTTTAATCTTAGAAACAGAAATTTCTTGAAAGAATTAGACTTTACAAAAGAAGAATTGGTATTTCTTTTGAATTTGTCGAAAGATTTGAAAAATGCAAAATATGCAGGAACAGAGCAGCCTCGCTTAACAGGCAAAAACATTGCTTTGATCTTTGAAAAAACGTCTACACGCACCCGTTGTGCTTTTGAAGTAGCCGCTCACGACCAAGGAGCACATGTTACATATTTGGAACCTACTGGCAGCCAAATGGGACACAAAGAAACCGTTAAAGATACGGCTCGTGTTTTGGGCAGAATGTTTGATGGAATTGAATATCGTGGTTTTGGACAAGCCATTGTTGAAGAATTGGGACAATTTGCTGGCGTTCCTGTGTGGAACGGACTTACCAACGAATGGCACCCCACTCAAATGTTGGCTGATGTGTTAACCATGATGGAACATTCAGACAGTCCACTTGAAAAAATATCATACGCTTATTTAGGCGATGCTCGTTTTAATATGGGACGTTCGTTGTTGGTAGTAGGTGCTATTTTGGGCATGGATGTTCGTATTGGTGCACCCAAAGGATTGTGGCCAGATGCAGACTTAATTGCACAATGCAAAGACATTGCAAAAAAATCAGGAGCTCGAATTACCATTACCGAATCTCCAGAAGAAGCTGTAAAAGGAGTTGAATTCGTTCACACCGACATTTGGGTTTCTATGGGCGAAGCAAAAGAAGTTTGGGCGGAAAGAATCAATTTATTGAAACCCTTCCAAGTGAATGCCAATATTATGAAAAAAGCTGGCAATACTAATGTAAAATTTATGCACTGCTTGCCTTCTTTCCACAATGCTGATACAAGCGTTGGGAAACAAGTTTCAGAAGAATATGGCTTAAAAGATGGTATTGAAGTAACCGAAGAGGTTTTCGAAGGCGAAAACTCATTGGTATTTGATCAAGCTGAAAACAGAATGCACACTATTAAAGCTGTTATGGTTGCTACATTGGGAGCATAGATCATAAAGTGATTTTTAAAAAAGTCGATTGATTTCTCAATCGACTTTTTTATTTCAGAAAATTATAATGTTTAGCGTAAGGACATTTTTAAATTAAGATAATTCAAAAAAAACGAATAAAAAAACGACCCCTTTTTAGGCGGTCGTTTTTAATATTAAGATGTTGAATTTTACAACAAAGAATATACACCAGTAAGTCCAGCCATGACAATAGAGACCATTGTCATGAGTTTGATAAGGATGTTGAGACTGGGGCCAGAAGTATCTTTAAAAGGGTCACCAACGGTGTCTCCAACGACAGTAGCTTTGTGAACATCGCTTCCTTTTCCGCCAAAATGTCCTTCTTCTACATATTTTTTAGCATTGTCCCAAGCTCCACCAGAGTTAGCCATAAAAATAGCCAAAACAAATCCGGTTGAGAGACCGCCTACAAGAAGACCCATAACACCAGAAACTCCCAATACGATTCCAGTAATAATGGGAACAAGAACAGCGACTGCCGAAGGGAAAATCATTTCTCTTTGTGCACCTTTTGTTGAAATAGCAACACATGTTTCGTAATCTGGTTCTGTTTCACCGGTAAGAATACCTTTTATATCTCTAAATTGGCGACGAACTTCTTCTACCATTTTTTGAGCCGCACGACCCACCGCATTCATAGTAAGACCTGCAAAAACAAAGGTTAAAACAGAACCTAGAAAAATACCGACCAACACCTTTGGATTCATAAGGTGAACTTCGTAATAAGTCATAAAATCCATAATGGAAGCTTCCGAAGTTTTAATAATATCTCCGCTTACATTCATGGTCGTTTGTCCCACACGAATAAGTCCAATTTTTATCTCTTCAATATACGATGCTAAAAGAGCTAAAGCTGTAAGAGCAGCCGAGCCAATAGCAAAACCTTTACCTGTAGCAGCGGTTGTATTTCCTAAAGCATCTAAGGCATCCGTACGTTTACGAACTTCAGGTCCAAGTTTGCTCATTTCGGCATTTCCGCCTGCATTATCTGCGATGGGACCGTAGGCATCCGTAGCAAGGGTAATACCAAGGGTTGAAAGCATTCCAACCGCAGCAATACCAACACCATAAAGTCCTGCACTAAGATTTGAGAGGTCGAATTTTGCAGCAAACAGATACGAAAGAATAATACCAACCACAATAGCTCCAACGCTAATTGCTGTTGAAATCATACCTGTCCCTATTCCTGAAATAATAACAGTAGCCGGACCCGTTTCTGCCGATTGAGCAATTTTTTGAGTCGGTTTATATGCATGAGAGGTATAATATTCTGTACCTTGTCCAATCACGATACCAACAATTAAACCAACTACAACTGCAAATGAAACATACTGCCAATTAGGCATTCCTAATAAATACATAATTCCGAATGTACCAACAGCAACCAAAGCAGAACTTACGTTAACTCCAAATCCAAGTGAACCAAGCAATTGTTTCATGGTTGCCCCTTCTTTGGTTCTAACCAGAAAAATTCCAATAATGGAAAGAACGATTCCCAGAGCTGCAATCAGCATAGGTGCAAAAACAGCTTTAAGTTGAATTTCGGCTGACCAATCTGAACTAAAGTAAGCAGCAGCTCCGAGAGCAGCAGTAGCCAAAATTGAACCCACATAAGATTCGTATAAGTCGGCACCCATTCCAGCAACGTCGCCCACATTATCACCCACATTATCGGCAATTGTAGCAGGATTACGAGGATCATCTTCAGGAATACCCGCTTCTACTTTACCAACAAGGTCGGCACCCACATCAGCAGCTTTGGTATAAATACCTCCACCCACACGTGCAAAAAGTGCTTGCAAGGAAGCCCCCATTCCAAATGTAAGCATGGTTGTGGTAATCATTATCATTTTATGTTTTGCATCCATATCTTCAACAAATGCATCCAGTATTATGTACCAAACTGAAATATCGAGCAACGCAAGTCCAACAACAACCAATCCCATTACAGCTCCCGAACGGAAGGCCACTTTTAAAGCACCATCGAGTGATGTTCTTGCAGCGTGTGCTGTACGAGCTGAGGCGTATGTAGCCGTTTTCATGCCTAAAAAACCAGCTAAACCACTAAAAAATCCACCTGTTAAAAAAGCAAATGGAACCCACTCATTTTGAAGTTTGAAAACATATGCTAATATTGCAAAAAATATAGCCATTATGATAAAAACCACAGTCACAACTTTATACTGTTGCTTTAAATAAGACATTGCTCCTTTGCGAACATGTAGAGCAATTTTTTTCATCGTATCTGTTCCTTCATCAAGCTTCATCAATTCTCTAAAGAAATACCAAGCAAATAAGAGAGCTAATATTGAAGCGAAAGGGATAAACCAAAACATCATTTCAGTACTCATAATCAGTTATTGTATTAGTTAATATTAATTTTATAATTCAAAGAATTATCTTTTAAAACCGGTGCAAAATTCCATAAAAAAAACGAATAAAAAAATTTATTAACAATAATATTGTTGATTTTAGTAAATTCATTCAAAAATAGCATTACGTTAATTTTACTTCTAAAAGAGAAATGATTATTGTGTTTTTTATAAACAAACGCATAAAGCATTGAATTAATGCACAATGCTTTATGCGTTAAGCATATAATCATGTCTTATTATGCATCTTGGGTCAATAATGATATTGGTTTTATTCCAAACGCATTTCCTGACTCTACAGCTTTTAAAACGGCTCCGCCACCTGTAAAAATATAATAATTTGGACTGTCAATTGCCATAATGTACAATCCTGGCAATAGGCGTTTTAGCTCTTGCAATGTATCTCCACCGCCATATAGTTTTATTCCTTGTGGATTGTCATCAATTAATTCATCCAAAGCAATGGTTCCCTCGTTGAAGTGCGGCGTGTAACCCATAACAGCATTTACAAATATTGTATGTGCCTTATGAAAAATACTATGAACCTCTGGGTCATTAAAAGATTCTTTGGCAATATCTAAAACAAAATTTAATTTTGTTCCTTTTTCAAGCATTAAAATATTGTGTTTACGATATTTTCCGTCAATTTTACCATCCATTGTATCCGATTCAATGATGTATTTTAGTTCCACAATTTTTCCAGGGAAATCGGCACTGTATTCAACAAACTTACGAGCATGCTCGATGTCTTCTTCACTAATTCCATTTATTTGAAAACCATATTTAGCACTGAGATAGGCGTTGTAAATAACTCCTCCCAAAACCAAATAATCGGCTTCGCGAAGCAAAGCATACAAGGGCTCAATTTTAGTATCAAATTTCGCCCCGGCCACTACTGCAATAAATGGACGATTGGGTTTAAAAATCCGTTCCAGATTATTAATCTCTTTTTCCATCAAAAAACCAGCATAAGAAGGAAGTTTTTCAGCAATTTTATAGGTAGATGTGTGAGCTTGCCAAGAACCAAAAGCATCGTTTACAAACAGATCGGCAATGCTTGCCAAATCATTTGCCATGGCTTCTGCCAATTCGCCTTTGTCTTCTTCCCCGGCAAACCAACGGGTGTTGGGCAAATAAATACCTTCAATTTCGTTATTGCGAAGTTGATCGACAACGGGTTTTAAATCATCCATAAAATCGGTAATTCCAGCTTTGCCATTTGCTTTTAACTGGGGAATTACAAAATTGATTTGCAATTTCTTTTTAAGATACTCCACAATGGGTTCAATGGATGAGGCTTCTGAAACATCTATTTCTCCCGTTTTTTTGTTTTTTGGACGACCGTTATGTGTCATTATTATCAACTTCCCTCCTCGGGATACAATATTGAACAAAGTTGGGAAAGTAACGTCAATCCGATAGGGATCGTGAATAAATCCTTTTTTTACCACATTGTGGTCGACTCTTAATAATACAATTTTGTTACGTAAGTCAGCTTCTTTGACAGATTTTAATACTTTCATATATATAATGTTAATGATTTAATTCCAAAATGGATTTTTTACTATTTGAATATTCAGTTCTCTAAGGTATTCAGGCATTTTTGATTGTCCATTATCTAAAACAATAAAATCAATGTTTTGTTCTGTTAAATCTCTACAATTTTGCTCACTTGGAATAAAATCATAAGCAGCTTTGTAATTAGTAAAAAACATAAGTTGAATGTTTGCATAAAAAGGCGTGTTGAAAATGACATAAGAAGTGTCGGGAATAAGTCTGGGCAATGCTTGTATTAAGTTTAATTCCTTTGTTTTAATAATACGCATAGGATTATTATTAGCGTCCATCAAAGTATGCTTTTGATTCAAGGATTCAAAATCGAAATTTACATACGAAAACCAAAGGAGCAAAATAGTAGATAAGGCAAGTGATATTTGTTTAAATTTACACCATTTATTCATAAGATTTTCTATTTCAATGATTAATAAGGCCAATGACAAAAACGCAATAAACGAAACCGTTAATCCAAAAGAAATCATTTTGGTGGCAGCCAAAGAATAGAAAAGATAAATTGCAATGACGGATGAAGCCAGTACTATTTTAAATTTTAATTCTTTGACTCGGATGATTAGAAAAACGAATCCCACAAGCAGCAACCACGGGGTTAAGACAAATTTTCCATACAATTTATCAAGATTCTGAAAATGAAAATCCCAATTCCCGCCATGATCTTCAATAACTTCAAAAAAGTGACGTGTATTGTAGCTGTATTCATAAGCACTTTCAACAGGAAAAGCTCGAATGATGTATAATTGCCATGGCAGAGCAACAAAAACAGTTATCATTAAAGAAACAATCAATGGAATGTATTTTTTAATTTGGAATCTATCTTTGTCAGCGATACGTGTGATTCCCCAACCAAGGTAGACCAGCAAGCCAACCATCCATTTGACGAGGATAGCACTTCCACTAAACAGTCCAATTAAAACAATCCAATATTTTTTGTTGGAGTTTTGATATTCAAACCAAGCCCAAAATGAAGCGCTAACAAAAAACACAAAAGCCATGTCGTTGTGATCACAAACCTGTGTGCCAATCATCAATTCTATTAAATAATAGGAAAAAGAGAAAATAAAAGCGGCATAAAAACCGAGTTTTTTAGAATGGATTATCGTTCCAATTCGATAGATTAAAAAAACCATTAAAGCGTGCATCAGAATGCTGGGAAAACGCACTGCCCAAGCAGAAATGCCAAATATTTTAAGACTTAATGAAATCATCCACAAAAAAAGTGGTTGTTTGTGAAGCCAGATGTGATTGCCAATCCAAACTTCATGAGTATAAGGAAGAACTGGATTTTTAAACAACATAGGTTTAAAAGGGTTGTCCATCATGTTCTTAGCCACCAAAGCGTGATATTGTTCATCCCAATAGTGTAAATACGGGTCTAATAAACCCATAAACATGCCCATTAAAAAAACACCAGAAAACAATAATAAAATCGAAATTTTGGGTTTCCCTCTTTGAAAAAGAATCAAAGAGGTGATAATTATACAAATTGATGTATAAAAGTGAAGCAATTGTATATTTGAGAAATAATCTGAATTTAGCATTTCATAATAGATAATGTACAAATATAGAATTAAATTTTTTCAAGAGCTTCATTAAATGGGATAAATCTTAGTCGAGTATATTCGAGCAAGGCATTATAATATATATCATTAAACATAATTTTTTGCACCTTTTGATAATGTTTGGATGACTTAAACTTAATATTCAAAACATCTTCAAATCTATCTTCGATTTTCCAAAATGCACGATACATATTGGCTTCGGTAATCATGACCAAAATAACATCCTGTTCTTTAATGGTTTCTGCATAATTAGTAGAAATTACATAATCGGCATTTTCTCCCCAAATATTAGGATAAATAGTGTTGTTGTAATACCAGAAATCGTTGGACGAAAAGGCATAATGCGGTATTTTATGGTCATAAATACTCCAATAATAACTATCGGCAATGGTCAACACTTTGGGACGAAATTTACCAACCGTATCTATGCTAATTTTTGGGTAAGCCAGTGTTTGATGCGGAATTTGAAAAAGAAGATTCATCGGTTTTTCTAAATCAAAATCAATATCTTTGAGCGTACTGCTGTATGTAATTGTATCCCAATGCAATAAGGACAAATCAAAAGAAGTTTCTGATTTGATAAACCTCAACAAAGTATCCGCAGCTAAATGCATTCCGAATGTACTCCAATGTACACCAGTAGCGGGATAAATAGGATATTGGGAAGTGTCTTTAAGTGTTTTGAAATATGCATTTAAATCTAAATAGTTTATCTTAAGTTTATTGAAAATAATGGAATATTGTTCGTAATTGGATTTTGTTTTTGTTTCTGGAAAATACTCGTTTCCAATTTTTTCTGGATAAATGGATGCTTTCCCTGGTTCGAAAACAAAAAGCAGATGAATTCCAAATTTCCCCAAAAGGCTGTCCTGAATGGTTTTCATTCGTTGAGAGTTTTCAAAAATAAACTTCTCTCCCATAAAGTTACAACCCAAATAATCAACAATATAGCCCTCTTCAAAAAGATAGTTATCCTTCCCCACAATGGTTTTTTCGGCATTTGTTTTTTTAAAAAGCGAATAGTTAATTTGATTGTACATTCGAATTAATGTATTTCGGAATCCAGTATTTTGCGAAGCTGATTTTTCCATGGCCACCTGGAAAGTATCGTTGAACCAACGCTCCCACATAAAATATTTAAAAGTACGTTTGGGTTCGTTAATAAAAGCTCCATCCAACGGTTTTTCGGTGTAAACATGTGTTATTCCTACCAAAAGGGGAACCATCAAAATAAGCAATGTTATATAGAATAAAATTCGTTTCATATCAAAATCTAAAATAGATAAATGGATTGAAATCAGAAATTAAAACAGCGGATAGAGACAAGAAAAATAAGACAATCGAAAGCACTGAAAATAGAAGTTGGGAGGTGTTCTTTTTGATGGACAAATAGACATAATTTTGAATTTTTTGGGTAGCGGGAAAGAGGCAAAAGAAAGCAAAAAAACTTGCCAAAGCAAAAACAAACCACAGTTTTGCATCGTAATAAAAGGCATCCATCGCATAATCAAAAGAAAACATTTTCGAAATAAGGGCAAATGCTTGTGTTGTGGAATCGGCTCTAAACAGAACCCAACCTATCATTACCACAAAGAAAGTGAAAGGAATGGAAATAAAATTACTTGACTTTTCAAGTAGTTTTTTCAAAAACAGTCTGTCCAAAATTAAAAAGAGTCCGTGGTAGATCCCCCAAAAGATAAATGTCCAGGCAGCTCCATGCCAAAAACCAGAAATAATAAAGACCAGAAACAGGTTGAAGAGCAAGCGTTTCTTTCCCACTTTGTTTCCCCCCAACGGAATGTATAAATAGTTTTTCATCCAATTTCCAAGAGTAATGTGCCAACGTCTCCAAAACTCAGTAATACTTTGGGATATATAGGGATTCATGAAATTTTCTGGGAATTTGAATCCCAGCATCAATCCGATGCCCAATGCCATATCGGAATATCCTGAAAAATCGTAATAAATTTGAAATGTGTATGCTAAAACGCCAAGCCAGACCGTGGAAGAGTTCATCAGTTCGGTAGGTGTTGCAAAAACCGTATCGGCAAATTCACCCATGGTATTGGCAATCAGTACTTTTTTGGCAAGGCCGATGGTGAAACGCAAAAAACCATTTAGCTTATTATCAAAAGTATCGTTGTGCGAGCGATCGGTAATTTGATCCGAAATTTCATGATAACGAACAATGGGGCCAGCAATCAATTTGGGAAATAAAATAATGTATAACTGATAATCCCAAAAGTTAGGTAAGGGTTTATGAATTTTCCGATAGACATCTACTACATATGTAATGGTTTCAAAAGTGTAAAATGAAATTCCAATGGGCATCACTAAATTTAGAAGAGATATTTCTCCAAATCCAAAATATGAAAAGAGAGCATTGAAATTATCAATGAAAAAATTCATGTATTTAAAATACCCCAGCAAACCTAGGTTTATGCAGACGGAAATGGCAAGAAGCAGCTTTCTTTTAGATTCACTTTTTGCATTCTCCATCCAGTTTACCAAATGGAAATCGAGGAAAGTAGTCGCTAAAATAACAAAAATAAATTTAGGGGCTCCCCACGCATAAAAAACAATACTAAAAACCAATAATACTATATTTTTATAGCTTTTGGGACTCAAGTAATAGAATACCAATAATATTGGCAAGAAAAACACAAGAAATACTGCACTGCTAAAAACCAAAATTCAATCAATTAGGGGATATGATAAAGTTTTTTCGAGGGTAAATATACAATGCTTCGTTGAAAAAACAATACTTATTTTAAATTTATTGAGCGTCAACTTCTTCTTCTGAAATTTGAAAATATATTCCATCAAATTTCCATTTTTGGATTAAGGTGTCTAAAGTTATAATGTTGCCATCAACAATGGTATCTCGGACCAAGCAAAGTTCGATTTCTTTGGATAATGGATTGTATTCGAATTGCAATAAATTTTCATTTTTGGTATCCACCAGCAAGTCGTTTTCGTTAACAAAAAGTGGGTAATCCATATCAATGGTGTCATTTTGCAAAGAGAGACCGATAAATGCTTCATTTAAACAATCGCTACAGCCAATTCCTCTGGAAAAAAGAATATAAATGTTTTTATTATCCTGTTTACCAAGCCATCTAATCTGTTTTATTTCCCCTGCATAGGGCGTATATTCGAAATCTTGATTAATCCACTCCAAATGAAGCGTTTTATATTTATTATTTTTGGTTCGATAGGTCAAAATATTGATAAAAGATTGAAAAGCCGAACCCGTATTTTCATTCCAAGACAGAACTCCGATTTTTCCATCCGCTGATTGAATATACTTAATATTTTTTCTGGCTAGACGTTTGGGTGAAATTTGATGATTCTCAATTAAATCTGTCAAGTGTTTAATAATTAAGTAATTATACATTTCAACCTCAACAAGTTTTTTTTCATTCTCACTATAAATTTCTTTTTGAAGAGAATCTTGCAGGCTATTAAAAATCTTCAATTTACCCTGAAGAGAGATGTTTGGGATTATAGCATAATGCTTAATGCTGTCTCTCATTCTAAACGGATTGTTTGGATTGAGAAGCTCATTATTCCCCGAAATAGTATCTGTTTCACCAACAGCAATATACCCCTGACGCTCAGGACCTTGACAGGAAAACATTCCGATTGCAAAAACACACAATAACAGATATCGAATCATTGCATTTCATAAATTTCAACAAACATACAAAAAAGGAAGCAAGTGTAATTAAATTGGGTGGAAAAAAATAAAAATACCGCAATCAAAAATTGATTGCAATATTTTTAAGATAATTAGTTCTTACTTCTTAACCAACATTTTTTGTGTTATTTTTTTCCCTTGTACATTTGTGGAAACAAAATAAATTCCATTTGACAAATGAGAGGCAGAAAGATTAATGACGTTTATGCCTTCTTGAAGAATGGCGGCTTGCTTGTATATTATTCTGCCAGCCATATCAAATATTTCGATGGTGGTGGATTCATATTTGTCATTTGAAATGAGCATAGTGAAGTTTCCATTTGAAGGATTTGGAAAGATTTCAATGGATTTTGGAGCATCATTTTCAACAATATTATCTGCTGAATTGGGTACAAAATGAAGGTTGTCGATAAAAGCGTTATCAAGTTTAAAAATCAGAGTGTCGCCAGAAATATTTCGTGTTTCAAAAGTTACTTCAATGATGTCGCCGATATATTGAGAAACATTCAATATTTTAGTTTCAAATGGATCGTTGCCAGGAGTAGCGGGATTAAATGTATAATTATTCCAATGTTCACCATTGATTAGAATTCTCATTGAACTTGCCATCGTATAATCACCAGCTCCTAAAAACTGAGCATACAAAGCATCACCACTTGTTTGTTGTAAATCAAAAACCATGTGAAGACTTTCTGCATCTGTAGCATCATAGCAAAAAGAAGCTTTTGCTGATAGCATTTCATTGGTATTCCATTCGTTTCCTGGAGTGGGCATTTCGAGTTCATCGTAATAATCAAATACATTTCCTGCGGTTAAGTTGATAACTTTTCCACCAGAATAACCTGCAAGACTTTTTATCCGTACTTTACCCCATTGTCCTGTTGATTTCATGTAATAATCTTCTACATTTGATTCATTAAAAGCTAAAAAATCAATCTGATTTAATAATGTTGGTTTCTTTACAATAGCAGATGTTGTGTTATTGCTAACAATAACATCATCGGTATTAGCTGTAAAAGCTTTTAAGTTGTTTATGGGAACATTTGTAAAATTGGCACTTGTATTAAAAGTGTGGGTAATAACATCTCCCGGAAAAATAGTAGCTTGCAATGTGTGATTTTCGAAAATAGTATCATTTTGATTTAGCATATATCCCAATCGAACCACTTCGCCAGCAGCCAATGAGTCACATCCAAGAAATGAAAATTCCATTGTAATTAACTCCGCATCTCCTAAATGACAAGAAGAAGCTGGACTTAGAATTGATTTTGCTCCCAGATCGAAATTTTGTTGTAAGCTATTGTGAACAATATGTCCAATGATGCTATCTGTATAATATTGGTGAGTTGAAGGTTTTAGCCATACGTCAATTCGGTGGTTTCCCAATGGAGAAACATCAATTAGTTCATTTAAAACCACATTTACTGTTTCTCCGCCATTTATAGGGGTGTTTACAATAAGAGTATCATAATAAAATGTATTAACGTCGACTCCGACTTTAACATGAAGTTCTGTTCCGGAAGCTAAACTTCTGTTGCATCCGTTGTATAAAATATCAAGAGAAACAGTTTCCATTGTCAAACCGCAAGCATTTGCGGGACCGGTGATTTGTGGAAGGAAAATTGCCGTAGAATCGAAGGGATAACCAACGCCAACAGCGGCCCATGCTTCGGCAACAACAAATGATTCTTCGGAACATTCGCCATGAATATCGTCTGATGATTGCAACATTGCAGAGTAGGCATCAATATATTGAGAACCAGGTAATAGATAGTTTGATAAAGCACGATATGCAATATATTGTGATTTATCAGGACCCATTCCTATAATGTCATAAGTATAACCAAAATCGTTAGTGCCCGAATCACCATCGGTGATTAGATAGAAAAAATAGTTGCCAATTCCGTTGTTGACATGAACGCCTCCGTTGTCGGAAGATGCAGTATGCCAATATTGTCCTTTGTATGTATCCGGATTTTGATTGGCTTTGGGATTTGACATATTCCGAAATGCTTGTCCCACATCCTGTCCAATGAGCCAACTTACTGTATCGGTAGCATAAAGACGAACCATAGAGCCAAAAATATCACTAAAAGCCTCATTAAGTGCTCCAGATTCATATTCATAAATTAAATTGGCAGTGTATTGGGTAACGGCATGCGTAATTTCATGACCACAAATTTCAACGGTTGTAAACGGACTATATGTGTTGTCGCCGTCTCCATAAACCATTGAAGAGCCTGTCCACATAGCATTAGCAATATTGTTGCCCCAGTGAACATAACTCATCATTGCAGCACCATTGTTGTCATAACTATTTCGATTGTGTATTTCTGAATAATAATCGTAGGTCATTTCTGAAGCCCAGTGAGCACTGGCAGCGGTTGGGTCAGAAACAAAAAAACTTTGATCACTAATAATATCAATGGCTGAACTTATGGCTGGATTTGTCATGTCTCCATTATTTTGTAAGTTTTTTGTAGTGATGCCATTTCCTCTTCCAGTTTCTCTTAAAAAGTATTGAGTAGAGTTAATAGAATCCATCGTAATTTCACGAATTCCATTGTATAGTGTTTGAGCATTTACTTTTTTGTCGAAATGCATCATAATATCCGTTTTGTGATAAACACTTCCCGTTTGTGCATCAATATAAACGTAATAGCGGCTAAATGGATTTATTGCCAATATTTCAGTACGATAAACCAAACGATACTCATTATTTCCTCCATTTTGGTTTTTCTTGAAAAACATCAATTCAGCAGTGGGATAATAAGTTGCATTTTCATCGTTTTTCATCGTTTTTAAATCCTGTTCCATCTCTTTTACATCCCATGCATATACAGAAGCTCCAATCGTTCCAATAGCAAGACCCACAGCTTCGGATGCACTTACTTGAGCCAATGCGTTTCCATTAAACGTATCTACAATTTTACCAGTACCTGTGCGCAATTTTCCATCTTTGCTATGCAAAATAAATATTGCATCCATTATGGGAACATTTTTATGGTACTGTTGATAACGATGTTGAACAAAGCCAAATTTATCAGTTTCGGTTCTTATTAATCGCATGTCGTCATTTGATCCAAGTCCAAAATTAGATTTATAGCGTACAAAAACGTCTTGAACAGAAATATTTAATTCTGGTTTAAAAACAAGAATACTTCCACCATATTTTGAAGTAGCAATTTCGGTAAGCTTGTGATTTTTAAATAAATTGTTGTTATTGGATTGAGCAAAAATAGAACCCCAAACAAACAACATAATAAAGCATAAATTAATGATTTTTTTCATGTGTGTTTTTTTATAATTCAGAGGTAAATATATAAATAATATTTGAAGTAAAAACTATTTATAAAAAAATAAAGGTATTTATTTGTTTTTATTGTTGTTTGATAGTAAAAGATAAAATCATGTAAGGCACAGTATATTAAATGATTATGATAAAATCTTAAAATTTATTTTTTGAATTCAAGTAATAAATGTTTTTTGACTTTAATTCTAAAAATTACTGAATTGTTGTAAACTGGAAGTGACTACTTATGGATTCTCCCGTAATAACACTGGAAATAACATCGGCAAAAACTTCAGAAACGCTGATTTGTGTTATTTTATCTGAATGTTCTTTCAAAGGGAGAGTATCGGTTACAATAACTTCACAAAGAGCTGAATTATTGATAAGTTCTACGGCTTTTCCAGAAAAAATGGGATGTGTACAAAGTGCTCTCACGCTAGCTGCACCAGATTCTTTAATCATATTTGCAGCTTTGCAAATTGTTCCTGCGGTATCGATAATGTCATCTACAATAACTACGTTTTTGTCTTTTACATCTCCAATTATTTGTAAACGATCAATAACGTTCGCTTTTGCTCTTTGTTTATATCCAATAACAAGGTCGGCATTTAGAAATTTGGCATATGCAGCAGCACGACGAGTTCCGCCTGTATCAGGAGAAGCCATACATAAATTTTCCAGATTTAGTTTTTGTAAATAAGGAACAAAAACGGTAGAAGCATACAAATGGTCTACCGGAACATCAAAAAAACCTTGAATTTGATCTGCGTGAAGATCCATGGTGATAATTCGGCTAACTCCTGCAGCTGTGAGTAAGTTTGCTATTAATTTAGCTCCAATAGAAACTCTGGGTTTGTCTTTTCTGTCTTGACGTGCAAAACCGAAATAGGGGATAATGGCAATAATTTTGCTCGCTGACGCACGTTTAGCAGCGTCAATCATCATTAATAGCTCCATTAAATTATCGGAAGGAGCAAATGTTGATTGGACAATAAAAACATCATTACCACGAATGGTTTCTTCATAGGATGGCTGAAATTCTCCATCACTAAAATTATAAATTGATACTTCACCTAAATTTGTACCATAAGATTTCGCGATTTTTTCTGCTAAATAGCGTGTTGCTCTGCCGGATACCAATGTGACTAATGACATAATGAATTGATTTTAAAAAGTTTAAAGTTTTGTTTTTAGCAAAAGTACGAAAAAAATTATACCTGACGCAAAGAGAAAAAAAAATATTTTTTTCTCTTTGTTATTAAATAAATTTGATTATTTTTGCAGTTCGTTCTAATGAGGAAATGCCCGAGTGGCGGAATTGGTAGACGCGTTGGTCTCAAACACCAATGAGGTTACACTCGTGCCGGTTCGATTCCGGCCTCGGGTACGAAAAAAGGAGCTTTCAGTAATGAAAGCTCCTTTTTATTTTTTCCTTATTTTTCTTTTATTTTATTACTATCTTTTTTACAAAACTTTCTTTAGAATTTTTCAAAGAAATAAAATAAACTCCTGATTTTAAGCTACTTAAATTGATTTTTGAAAATTCATTTAATGTACCTTCCAATACTTTTTTCCCTTGTAAATCAAAAATATCGTAGTTCGATTTTGGACTTAATCCTTCTATATAAATATAATTATCCGTAGGATTTGGATAGCATTTTATTTTATTTTCTTTAATGGAATTGATGGAAGTGTGCAAGTCAGAATACCATAAATATTCGGCACCAATAAAACTTTCATCTGGGCGACAAAATACTGATACGATGGGATGTCTTTTGGATGGATTATAAAATAAGTAGTTTAAAACGGTATCTCTTTTTAATTCAGTTTTCCAAACAACGGTATTTGCTATTTTACCATAAATAGAATCCACCGACACGGTGAATTCTCGAACACGAATTACATCCAGATTCTGTTCTAAAGGCGTACTTAATGTTCCCCATGCATCACATAATAAATCGGTGCTGGAAAAACTGGTATATACGGTGTCAATATCGGATAGATTTGCATTCATGAAAACGGACCATTGTGAATTTTGTGAATTCATATTGTTGTATGTAAATGGTGTTTTCATTATAAATAGAGAAGGTGTTTGCAAAGCTGTTACTATATTTGGACTTTCTCCCGTGCGATATCCTACTACCGACATACCTTCTTCATCGGTTCTGAAAAACATCCATCCCCAACCCACTCCAGGTACGGGTGAGCCTGGTCCGCCGTACAAAGCTGAGGGTCCCCATGTGTATAAATTTGATTCTGGATATTCTGCGGCAAAAGACAAATTTGCAGTGATTCCATATGTTGCAAATTTCATTGAATCGTTTTCTAGATTGGTAAAATCAAAATGTTGTATACTCGATTGAGGAGTTCCAATATTTAAAATTGGATTGTCGGTATACCGCATGGCAAATGTATCGCCAGGCTGAGGTAGAGACTCATATGTGATGGTTAATTGTGCATTTGTCAAAGCCAAAAAGCACATGAAAAGCATGGGTAAATAGATTTTTTTCATACGATTGTTTTTTTATTTTTTTATACTAAGGTCGTCTGGAACTCGCTATAATCATTTACTTGAGTGTAACTGATTGATATGCTCATTTCATAATGTTTTGTTTTTTCACGAAGTAAATGTATAAAAAAATAAACTATAAATAAAAAAAGTTGTCTTATGACAACTTTTTTTACAATTCAAATACATAATAATTACTATCCGCAAGAAAATTATGTGTTTTAACTACACTGAGTTAGGAAACTCGGTTCGTGTAAACACAAATTAGCCGCATTTTGAATATCCACAGTCGGTACAAGTAAGGCAGCCTTCTTTAAAGATGAGTCCAGTTTCGGACTTACACTCAGGGCAAACTTCCCCTTTAGCTTTCGTTCCATCAGGGATGTATTTTTTTAAAGCTCTAACCACACCATTTTTCCATGTATTGATGGTTTCATCATCTAAATTTAAATCTTGAATCAAGTTGACCGCATGTTGAATGGGCATTCCATGACGAAGAATACCAGAAATTAATTTAGCATAATTCCAATAAATGGGATTAAAAGAGCGTGATAATGCTTCAAAATGTCCTTTATAGCCATCTTTGTCAACATAATGGAAATCATATCGAGAACGACCATTTTCGTCTTTTGCTTTTTCTATCCAACCTTTCATAATATTGGTAGGAATAGGTAAACTATCGGCTTTACCAGTAAAAACTTCATAAGGTCGATTTTCGAGCAATCCAATAAAAGCCACCCATTTTTCCTTATCATTTTGAAAACGAACGATATCAGCATCTAGACGTTTTGGACGAGTGGGAGCATTGGTTTCGTTAATGACTGTTTGTTTCTTTTCTTCGTTCGAGATAAGAACTCCTGAACGAGAGCCATCACGGTAAATGGTCATTCCTTTACAACCGCTTTCCCAAGCTGTTTTGTATATTTCGCTTACTAATTCTTCAGTGGCATTGGAAGGTAAATTAACGGTTACGCTAATGGAGTGGTCGACCCATTTTTGAACCAGCCCTTGCATTTTTACTTTACTTACCCAATTAATATCGTTTGAAGTAGCTTTGTAATAAGGTGATTTTTCAATAATGGCATTCAGTTCTTCTTGAGGATATGCTTTTACTTCTTCAACATTATAGTCATTGACTTTCAGCCATTTAAGGAATTTGGGATGAAATACATTATATTCTTCCCATGCATCTCCAGTATCATCAGTAAAAGCCACAGTAACATCTTTATCATTTGGATTCACTTTGCGTCTACGACGATATGAAACCATGAAAACGGGTTCAATACCTGAAGAAGTTTGTGTACAAATACTTACGCTGCCGGTGGGAGCAATGGTTAATAAAGCAATATTTCGGCGTCCGTGGCGAATCATATCGCGATACAATTTAGGATCGGCTTGTTTGATTCGATTTATTAATGGATTATTTTTTTCTTTTTCGGCACTATAAATTTCAAATGCTCCACGTTCTTTAGCTAAATTGACAGATGAGCGGTATGCAGCCAACGCCAATTCTTTTTGAACTTCAACCGCAAAATCAATGGCTTCGTCTGAACCATAACGCATGTTTAAACCAGCAATCATGTCGCCTTCGGCAGTAATTCCCAAACCAGTTCTTCTGCCTTGAAGAGTTTTGTTGCGGATTTTATTCCATAAATCAAGTTCTACTCTTTTTACATCATTTCCTTCGGGGTCATCAGCTATTTTTCCAATAATTTTTTCAATTTTTTCCATTTCCAAATCAATCAAATCATCCATTAATCGTTGTGCATATCCAATGTGCTGGCGGAAAAGATTTGAATTGAATTTTGCTTGTGGAGTAAAAGGATTTTCTACATAGCTATATAAATTAACGGCTAACAATCGACAGCTATCGTAAGGACACAAAGGTATTTCGCCACAAGGATTGGTAGAAACGGTTTTAAACCCTTCATCAGCGTAGCAATCGGGGATGGATTCACGTTCGATGGTGTCCCAGAAAAGAATCCCTGGTTCGGCAGATGCCCATGCATTATAAATAATTTTATTCCAAAGTTCACGAGCATTTATCTCTTTTGTAAAAATGGGTGTTTCGGAATCAATAGGATATTGTTGAATATAGGGTTTATCATCGATAATACATTTCATAAATTCGTCATTGATACGAACGGAAACATTGGCACCCGTTACTTTGCCTTTGCTCATTTTTGCATCAATAAAATCTGATGAATCAGGATGTTTGATGGAGATAGAGAGCATAAGAGCTCCTCTTCTTCCGTCTTGAGCTACTTCACGAGTAGAATTTGAGTAGCGTTCCATAAAAGGAGCGATCCCCGTTGAGGTAATGGCACTGTTTTTTACAGGACTTCCTTTGGGGCGAATGTGAGATAAATCATGTCCGACTCCACCGCGACGTTTCATCAATTGGACTTGTTCTTCGTCAATTTTCATAATTCCACCATAGGAATCAGAATTGCCTTCATTTCCGATTACAAAACAATTGGATAAAGAAGCAATTTGAAAATCATTACCAATTCCCGCCATGGGACTTCCTTGTGGTATAATATATTTGAATTCTTTGATCAGTTCAAAAATTTCATTTTCGCTAAGTGGATTTGGATATTTTTTTTCAATGCGAGCAAATTCACGAGCAATTCGGCGGTGCATTTCTTCGGGTGTTTTTTCGTATATCAAGCCATGACTGTCTTTTAATGAATATTTATTCATCCACACATCAGCGGCTAAATCATCGCCTTTAAAATATAGACTTGCAGCAGCCCTAACCTCATCTGTGCTGTAACTTTGGAATTCCTCTCTTTCTGTCATTTTTTCTTTTTTCTCAACGATAGCGTCAGTATTAGAATTTGCATCTAATTTATTCCACCCAGCAGTATTGTCGCAGACAATAGTTGGGGGAGGTTCATTAAGTGAATTTGGTACCTCTGTGGGTCGAATCCGATTTTCAATCAAGTAGCTGTAATTACCCATTGATTTATTTTCATTCGGTTCGGTTTCTGAAAGGGTGTTTAATCCGGCAAACAAATCGTAAGACTCGCTCATTTTAGTTATTTTTATGTTAATTATCTGATTTCCTAGGGCTTAAGTGTTGCTTGTTTTTTTGAGTTTTGTTAAGTAACTGATATACAATGAACAACTAGATATAAGCTACATTTAAATCCTATATTGCGAAAATACAAATATAAATCAAATATTTTTTCAAACTTATGTGAAACAAATTAACAATGGAGAGTTAATAATGTGATATTCAGCTTGATTTATTGTGTATAAAATTCCAAAAAATTTTTTTCCCAAAACCTAGACGATTGTTGGTAAATTTTATATGATATAGAGGAATGACCCATAGCGAGGTTTTTATTAAAACTGCAAAAGGGAATTTTTTTAAGTACACTTTTCTTGCATTAAGTTCTTGAACATCATTCAGTTTTAACAAATTTCCAGAAAATTGGATCCCTTGAATGTTTCCGACTATTTTTGTTTCAAGAACAATTGTTCCCGATACTTCTGGATTTTCGAGTGCATGTTGAGCGTGCTTTGTATTCAAATCGGATGTGATAATAAATTGCATATTTTCGGAATCAAAGGCGTAAAAACAGGAGCAAGTCCAAATTTCTCCATTTGAATAGGTAGATAGATTTAAAACATGATGTTTATGGATAAATTTCAGAATTCTTTCGTCGACTTGATTCATATTTCATTATTTTTCAAGGTGTCATTTTTAAGATAAAAAGAGATAATAAAAGTATGCTAATTTTTTGAACTCTATTTTTAAAAATCTAGATTTAATGAAAAATAGAAAATTCCTTTTTGAATGGCTCTATCTTCGACCCCCCATGCCCAGTCGGCACGGACAAAATAACCAAAGATTTTCGATCGCATTCCAAAACCATAACCGCCTACAATGGGATCGGTTTGTTTTTGTAGGGTAACGGTGATGGGACCACTTGTAATTACTTGTTTAAACAAAGAATTGTCATCCGAATACGGATTTGAGCCCGTCCATGCTGTGCCAATATCGCCAAAACCAATCAATTGGAAGTTGTACAAAAAGCTAGATTTAATAGGTTTGGATCTGAAAACTTGAAAAATAGGCAATCGGAGTTCGCTGTTTATCACGGCAAAACTATTTCCATTGCGGATGTTTTGTGTAAATCCTCTCATATTTGTTGCCAAAGTTTGGTAGGTGTAATTTTGATCTTCTGCAATATTCGTTTCTTGATTGAATTTTGGGAAAAGCCAATTGTCTACTCCGCCCATGTAATAAATTAAGCGATTTTTCCCAAAAGAAGTGCTTGCAGCAATTCTGTTTGCCCAAATAAAAGTTTTATAAATGGGAGTATAGTGACGATAATCGGCACCGACAACAAATAAATTTTTTTGCTCGCTGTCAATAGATTGATAATATTCGCCAAAAATTTTAGAGCGTGTTCCTCTCAATATATTTGTGGTCAACTCTTTTGTGTTATCAAAAATATATTCTCCTTTTAATCCGCCCCAATAAGCGTAATAATTGGGCTGTTGAAGGGTAAGCATATCCGTTGCCAAAATTATCATTCTGTCTTGTCGTCCCAAAACGGTTCCTCTAACAGCAGAGACTTCAGAAAAGGGCCACTTGAGAATGTAAGCCAAAGTGTGTGAAGTTTGCTTGGTGACAAAATACTCGTAATAATATTTTGAATTTTGACGATAAAAGGTGACTTGTTTGTCCAAACGATGTTTTAAATTTTCGTAACTGAGTAAAAATTCAGTATCCGTAAAATCAATGGAAAAACGCATTCCTCCAATAATTCGATAATCTTCAAAAAGATCGTTCGTGCCAACCATCATCAAAGCGTTGAAACCAGCATTTTGGTATATGGGAGAAACACCGCCAGCAAATTGTTGATATTGTGTATTCAGGAAGCTAAAATCAAGCTGAGTTACAATTTGACTAATGTTATATTGCACTTGATAACTGCGTTCTACCTGATTTGGAGCTAAGCCAGTATTTTCTTCATTTTTACTTTTCAAAGTGTCAAAACCAATCAAAAAAAGAGATTGGCGACCTGTTTCTGCAATATAATTGGGATGATCTTTGTACGCATCTTTAAGAAGAACTGTTGCCAAGCGTTTTCTTTTTTTCTGCAATGAGACCACTGTAGAATCTTGTTTTTGCGTTTTTAATTCCCGCATGACTCCTAATTCTGTTCTGAATTTGGTGGGCGTTAGTTTTTCAAAATTTGTTTCTAAAGAAAATGGTTTTTGAGAAATGGTATAAGTATCTTTCAGATTAAAGGTTTCAAAAAACATTTTTTCTGATCGTTTGTATTTGTGTTCCAAAATGGAAAATCGGTAGTTGGTTAGCGGAGAAATGTGGGTGAATTTACGGTAATGAATGGAGGTATCAATGTGACTTATGGTACTGTCGAAAGAACCTAAATATCTATTTCGAATCCCCGTTTCGCTGCTTAAAAATACAAATTGATTTTTCCCCGTTTCGATAGCATGTGTTTGATTTGAGAGGGTATTTTCACTCACACGATACAAAATGTTGTTGCGATTTTCAAAGTCATAGACAAAAAGATCATATGTTGATTTTAGAATTTTTCTGTTTGGAAAATTTTTAATTTGGATACTATCTTCGTTTCGATTTGAGCTAAAGATGATTTTAGAATTGTTTTCATAAAAACTTGGAGCATAATCATCGTATAAATCATCTGTAATTTGAATATAGGAATTGGAAACTAAAAAATAGACATAAATGTCTGATTGTCCGTTTTTTATACCCGAAAAAGCGAAATATCTTCCATCGTTTGAATAAGCAAAAGAGGTCACTTTATCTATGTTAGTAATGGGTCTTTTTATTTTCTCTTTGGTTGCTACATTGTAGGTCACATAATACATTTGTTCTTTTTCGCGATATATCATTCCCAACATTTCACCCCTTGGATACCAGGCAATTAACGGATATGAAAAATCGGGATTGTCTTCAATGCGATGATGAAATTTGTAAATTTTTCGTGCTCTTTTTCTGTTTTCAAGTTTTATCCAAACTCGCTCTTGCCCTTCTTGGTTGGTAACATAGGCAATATGTTCATGGGTGTTGGCTACGGCAAATTGAGTATAATCGGTTTGTTTTTTTGTTTTAATTACATTTTTACTTTCGGGCAAATCTCGCTCTAAATCAATTACATATTTTTGCTTATAATACTCTAATGAAGCCTTGTACAATATATCAAACGCAGTTCCGAGAGTATACAAAATAGCTTTTTCATAATTTCTAATATTTCGAGTCATATTAACAACTCCAGCAACAGTTCGATCGCTATACTTATCGGCCACAAATTTCCAAAAGGCATGACCTGCCACCACAGCATCTTGTCCTTTTAACTTGGTAATGTCGGCTGCTTTATTATTTAGGATGAGTTTTCGATATTCGTCATCCAAATTAAAATTCCAATAATCGGTATAAAAAGAGAGTAACCCTTCTGAAAACCATACTGGGACACTGAGCATGGTTTGGTTTTTGACTTGTGAAAAAACACTTCCACCGTAAAGCATTTCGTTGATAATAACAGATGCAATTCCTCCTTGCATCATTTTGTCCAAGTCGCTGTATCCTTTATCGAAATAAAGAAAAACTTTATTGCCCGAAATGTAGTTTACTCCGCCTGTATTATATAAATTTTCTCCCATCAAACCAATGTTTGACTCTTTAAAATCTTTGTAATTGGTATAAATAATAAATTGAATTTTATTTTCGAGTGCATTTCCGATTTTTTGTTCCATTTCTTCAATCTCCTTGGAACCGTATTTCAAAACATATTGAGCTATTTTTTTTCCTTTGGGATAAAAATAGACATCACATCGGTCGGAGCGATAATACATCCAGTTGAAATCTTGATATTGAATTCTGTTTTTGCCAAAATTCATATGCATGCCGTTGTAAAACTGTGCCGATAAAGTAGATGGAAAAATCAATATCCATAGTAAAATGGGCATCAATAAGCGATGTTTTTTAAAAAGATATTTCAATTTTTGGCACATAATCAATTGTTTTCGAAAACAAAATTAATGTTTTTGACTTACAAATCTAATAAACGCAAAAGAAATCACTTTGGTTTAGTTGGATTGGATTTATTTTTGGTGAACGGGTGGACAGGTAAACAGGTAAATGAGTGACACGATTTTCGCTCTTAGTAAGTAAATATCAATTAAGAATTGTTTACTGTCGTCTGTCTTTCTGCTTTCTATCTAAGTCACATTTTCTCCCTGCGGTCGGATGAATTTATTTAATGATTAAAAAGTGACTGGGTGACTGAGTAACCGAGTGACTGGGTGCTCACGCCTGAATAATTGCTGACACCAGAATAAACCTCGTCTCCTGAGAATAGTGTGAGAGTGAGTGTGAAAATGCTTCGCATAGTAACTCGGTAACCGAGTGTTGAAAAAAGTGACTGAGTAACTGGGTGACTGGGTAACTAGCTGATAATTGATTTTCGTAATTTAATAACTTTCAACTTTTAACTTTCTCCTTTCTCCTTTTCCCTTGACAACTCTAAACTCTTAATTTTTTTAGCTTTCAACTTTCTCCTTTCTCCTTGCAATTGACAACTCTTAATAGGCAAACTCTTAACTCTCAACTCTCAACTCTCTTCTCGCTACGCATTACAGGGCAATGGATTGAAGCGGTTTTTTAGTAATTTTTTTATGCCGATAGATTTTCTGTTTGAGTCCAATAGATTTTATCAAATTGGACTATTACAGAAACCGTATCGGTATAAGTTTTTTTGAAGTTCAATTTATAAGGGTTTATTTCGGAACTTGCAGTGCAGGAGAAAAGATAAATTACAATATTGGACCATTTATCAAGTTGTTAAAATACACTTTCTCTCTGCTATTAACAGTTTTATCATTAATCATTCCTGGTTTTACTTTTGGTAAATCATTGATGAAACTAAGAAATAAAGAATCCAAAAATGTTCCTGATTTAAGAAAAATTTGAGCACTTATATCTCCTGAACAAGTCACATCTACATACGCTCCAATTCTTGTTTTAATGCCTATATTTTTGACATTATTATTCCAAAATTCATGCTCAATATAAGTATGAAGTGCTTGATTATTGATTTTTATGTTTTTATCCAACTTAGACTCACAGTAAAACCCATCAAAGTATCTTTCATTATTTACAACATCATTATTATTGCTGAAAAACTCATAAACTTCATTTTTTAATGTTTCTGACAATATAAGATTGTTAAATTCAATTTTGAAATTACGTAAAGAATCTGGCAAATAATTAAACTCTTCATATTGTTTATCAATCAAACCAAACTTTCTAAATAGAAGATATTCTTCATTAATACTATGAAAACTAATATCAGAATCCAAATAATACTTATTCCCAATTTTTGCTTCTTCTGTAAAAAATTTAACAGTCCGGTAAAATGATGAATGCTGAAAACTCAAAGTCCTATTCCCATAATAAAAACTATCGAAATCAGACTCTAGTTCCTCATAGTCTAATGATAGTTTTTTAAATCGCAAATAATAGTTTAAGGCTATGGCTGAACACGATATAAATACAAATAGAACTATAATATGACATAATCTAATTTTGTGGTTTTGCATCTTCTTTAAGGTATTTGAAAATAACATCAATATTTAAATTATCTAAAAATTCTTTTCCGTCAACTTTAAGTTTCTTTGCATATATTTCGGTTTGCAATATTTCATCAGCAACTCCTCTTATTCCTTCATATAACATTTGATTTTCTTTTTTACTTAAATTTTTACCTGATAAATATTTGTTCATCAAATTGCCATAATCTTTGCTGAAACTTTGTACTTTTTTCCCATCCCAAATGTTATCTGCAAAACCAGCCAATGACTTAGCAATTTTTGCCTCAATTTCAACATATAAATCATTAGAGATTATTCCTTTTTCTTTGTAGTAATCCCCTTGTCCCAAATGAAACACTTCTTCAAATATTACAGATTTGTATGTAAAACCAAAATTGAAAATATGCAATGTTATAGATTGTTTTTTATCATAATATCCGCCAGTATTTACATACTGAGTTTTGTAATCATTGTATTGTGCATCTTGATAAACCTTATTTACACCACTTGAATTTCTCGGTCGTATCTGATTTTCAGAATAAACAAAATACCTAGTATTCGAGCTGTTTAATCTATTAATTACATTTCTAAAAATATCACTTGATGTGTACATTTCAACTACATGTCCCATTATTATTTCTGATTGTTTTTTATCAAAACCATCCGCCCAACTTGGATCCCAAATATCCCCTAACCAATCCACATTCGCAATCGGATTATTCCCCATCACCGCATAATCACTAATGTTTATTTGTGGTTTCGGATCTAAGTTCCACCGTCTCCCCAAGCGTGTATCATACTCCCAGAACAAAGCAGTGTTCAAATTGCCTTTGCCATAAACTTCATCCACCTTTTCTTGAGTGTTAAACCCGTACCGGAACGACCCAAAAGTCCGTCCATCCATCGGACTTCCAAACGGATAGTAATCGCTTACACTGGTAATATCAGCCACATAATGGTCAATAAGTCCGTTGTTGTCAATCGGGAATTTTTTGTCGGAAATGGTGGTTAAAACGTTGCCAAGATGGTTGGTGAGTTCGTATTGCTTTAAGCCTAAAACGTGATTGTAAATTCTGCTTGTGGATGTTGAATATCCAATAAATTCTAGGGAGTAGTTATCGATGCCCACACGTGATGAACCATACATTGGTCGTTCAATTAGCTTAAATGAAGCTGCTTCGGTTTCGGAACTTTGTTTGTATGTTGCCATAGGGTTGCCCTGTGCATCGCGGATGTAGTAAGTGGTTTTCCAATCGGCTG
>JAQUHH010000147.1 GCA_028683685.1 Bacteroidales bacterium | reverse complement strand
GGATCCGCTTCCGATTCTTCCCAAATTTTATGCGGTGGTTTTATCTTCCAAGTTGCTTGGTGAATATCTTCAATTAACTGCTCGATGTAACGTTTCATAGTATGGCTTTGTTAAATGATGAAATGAGAATAAATTAATGCGTTTTTGTTTATTTTGAAGATGCTTCATCCCATTGATTTTTTTGGCAAATATCTTTTAATTCGTTGATTACAAGGTCGAATTCTGGTAGTGAATTTTCTTTAAGGAGATTTTGCAGGCTATTTTTCCATGCTTGTTTCACTTTTTTGAGTTGACCTTGGTCAAAGAAATCTTCATAACTTTTGAGTTTAATATGTTTAAAATCAGCTTTTTGAATAAAGGTTGAAATTATTTTATTCCAATTTATATTTTCTTCGAATTTTAATAAATACCACAAATCAAAGTAATCTCTTGGAGCAGGATAACTCCTTTGAAGAAGTGCTCTGAATTTTTCGGCAATAATTTCAGATATTGAATAACATGGTATTTTTATGTGGTCAAAAAGAGAAAAATCAGAAAAAGGGCTATCAAGAGGACGTAGTTCAGGAGTATTAGCGACTTTTTTATAAGTGATTATTTCAATTTTGATTGAAGTATGCCAACGATTAAAAGGCAATACATGCTGATTTTTTTTATGATTTGCTCCCCAATATTTTATTTGGGAACTGTATCCAACGCTTTTATTATTCCATAATAAAGGAGTAATTTGAACATTTGAAAATGGTATTCCAATTTTATCCGTTATATTATTACAAACCGTTTGAATGGTTTTGTTTGTGATTATTATGTCGGGATTAACGAGTGTAAAATCTAAATCTTCTGAAAAGCGATAATCTGGGAAATAGCATTTTTTCAAGCAGGTTCCTCCTTTAAAAATGAGGGAATTTGAAGCCCAGTCTGCCGAAAACAATTCTGCTAAAAAATGTCCCAAAACCCAGTTTTTATCTATGGTATCAGGCGGAACACCTTCCTTTTCTGCTATTTTAAATATTTCGCTTTGTAGTATCATTAATACGTTTTTTGAATCATTTCCAATAAATTTTCTTTAGATAGATTTATCCTTATTCGCCATTTAGAATTAAATTCACCTGTGTTTTCTCCCATTGGATCAAGCAAGCTGTATTTTTTGTTCATCAATTTCAAAACTCCATTTTGAAATCTCGTAAACCATTTCATTTCGTATAGTTCAGATAGAAAAGCCATTCGTTTTAAAACAGACAGATTTCCCATTTTTTTGCCATAATCAAGCAGTCGTAAACTGCTGGTTTTTGCATTGTAGAAAGCTCGGATCAATTCTTCATAACCTCCTGAATGTTGAGGTAAATCAAAGCAATCCAATAAGGTTTTTTCGACATTAGTTACGTTAAATTGTTCGTTTCCATAGCCCATTTGAGTAATACCGATTATTTTTGATGGTTTAACCTTAATAAACTTGTATTGTGTATTAAAGATTTTTTTATCATTTTTTCGGTATTCAGATTGAACATACACCACATTTGAAATTTGTTCGGTTAAGCCATGAATGTTTAAAGCCGACCAGTATGCAATGGCACCATTTTTTACAATAAAGTTGCCAATGACATACGGATTTCGAAAATTACGGATGCAGTAAAATCCACCACCTAAGGAAAATAATTGCTCCTCACGAACCAATCTTCGTAAAATGGGCTTTAAATACAAATAAGATATACCAGTTAACGATACCAAAGTTTCGATATTAACTAAACTTAATTCATTGTCGTTTATTATATTTAAAATTTCTGCATCTAATTTTCTGATATTCATTCTGCTCTTATTATTTTAATACTTACCTTTCTTAGTATATTTAGTGCAAATATAACACTATTTGTGCAATGAAAGGTAAAATATTAATTAGTTGAGTATGTTGTATAAGACTTTGACGAACTGATAGTTGACAATGGTAAAACAAAAAATATTTTGCTTCTTGTTGTTTTAGCATCACTATAGCTATTTACATTATCAAATTTAAGTTTTTTGTCAAAATCATCATATTCTTGTAAAACGCCGAATGATAATGAATTAGCGTCAAAAGCCTTAACATTTGGATTGCTAGGTTCATTTTTATATCTCACAAATTGAAAAAAACAGCCTCTTTTTCCAAAATAATTAATTTGATGAAGATGTCGTTTAAGATATGCCATATCTTCGTCTTTTTTTACATCAAATATTATTTCTAAATCATTATCTAAAAAGATATATTCCCTGAAACTTACTGTTGGTTTAAAAGGTTCTTTATCTCGTTGTTTTTGAATTTTCACAAAGAAATTGTTTACACAAAAGTTTCCTTTTATGTTATAACTTACAGTTGTATCTCGAATAATATCAAAGTGCTTCGTGTTTTCTTGAAAATTTTCTCCGCCTAATGAAATTGCTTGATTTAGAAAAGCCATTTTTATTGCATAAGGTGAAGGTAAAAACAACGATTTTGCACCAGAACTGGTTGATTTGCTATCTCTTAGAGAAAACAAAGCCGTAGGCTTATAAATCGCTGAAAACTTCATAATTACTGTATTTTATAAGGTTCATCGGTAATAAGGTCAGCAATAATTTTTGATAAGCTTCCTAAGCCATCAAAGCATTTTAATTCTATTGAGTTAGTTTCGATTTCATTTAGATTTTTAGTGATTTCCTTAATTTCATTTTGGTATTCGGGATTAATGGCACTAATTGTAGGTGCAGGTATTAATTTATGAGAAATAGAAACTACTCCTTTAAAATCTGTAATATGAGGCTTTTGAGTACTTGTCATAGCACCTTTTGGGTTAAGAAATGAACTCAATAAACTTTGAAGAATTGCTTTATATCTATTGTTTCTCTCTGTATCTTCAATTGAGTATTTTCGAGAAATATCATTGAACCCAATACGATAGGCATCCAAATTACAAATAAAAGCATAGGCCCCGTGATTGGCAGGACGATGAAATATATTTTGTCCTTCGTTGCTACCAGTACCGCTGCCTTTTTCTCCTGCATCAGCTACTAATTTAGTATGTACATAGGTTTCGGTATTGTTTTTATCAGGTATACCAACAGTCCATGCAAATTCAATAACTGATTTTCTAGGTGTATTTGAAGCTCCCTTATTTTCTCCAACTTTGTCTGTAATTAATAATCCATGAGTATCACAAACAGTACATGTTTTAATCACTGCATCAATTACTTCTGCCGAATTAGATTCTTTTTTGCCTACTTTAGGAAACATCTCCAAAATATTTGCAGATGAAATTCTATTTGGGTCTAACCTTTTCGAATAATCACTTAATGATAATTTATTATCAATACTATAATTAACTAAATGGCCGACATGAATGTGCTTAAACATATCACCACTAATGCCATTAACAGTGTGTTCTTTGCCTTTTTTGTCAATAATTGTAAGTTGACGGGTCATAATTTGATTGCCTTCGCCACCTTCATTATTTAGCGAGTGAAGATTTAAAGTAATTTCTCCACTTATTGAAATTGATGCTATTTTTTTTGTCATTTTGTATGATTTTTAAATTGTTATTAATCTTCTATTGGTTCTTCTATTATATTTTCTTCTTGTTCATCTGGCTTGGTGGTATCTTTTGTTTTAAGTGCAAATCCGTATGAGGCCAATAATGCGCCAACCAATTTTGATGAAAAACTGTCAAGTAAAGTATAAAACTCAATAAGTTCGTTCTCTCTAACACTCAATCTTAAAGGCTTTCCTGTTTTCTCAGCTTGTCGTGCCGTTTCTGAGTTGTAAAGTGCAACAAATTCACCAATAAATTCAGCTAAATCTTCTTTTGATTTTGACTTGTTTTGTAAGGTTTGTGCCATACCATACCGAACATCATATTTTCTACTTTCTTTAGGAGTATACTGTAATGTAACAGTACTCTTGCGAATTGCACCAGCAACCGCATTGAAACCAACATTTGAGATGATTTCCGATAATTTCAATTCATTTGTGTCCATATATTTATAAAATTGATTTAATGTTTCTATTGAAAAAGCTCGTGCATATTTTTTATTTGAAAGTTGACCACATAGATAAATGGCGTACCAGAATGAAAATTTGAAAAAACAATTAATATCAGAGCCACTTATAAACCTTCGGTAAAGTAATAGTCCCTGTATTGTATCTCCTAATTCTTTTATGCTTCCTATTATTTGTCGTTGTTCTTGTAAAATATCAATCCAAATTTGGTTTTCTTCTTTACTACCTATTTCAATAAAATTTGGTACTTGAATAAATCCGATATTAACAACAGCTTTATTTTGTCCTAAATTCTTTTGATATACTGAATGTAATCCTGCAACAATATCTTTTACTTTTTTTCTACGCCCCATAAACCCTGAATGCTCAATGACTATTTGCGTAAGTAACAGAATATTCAAAATATCGATTTCAATGGGCGTATTACCTTTTAAATGTTTTTTGAATTTTGGCATTAAAGACTCTTTATATCGATAATTAACTTGCTTGTATTCGGGAACAAAAACCTTTAAATCAAAGCTATTACCCACTTTCACCAATTTGCAAATCATATCAGACAATGCTCCAGAAGCTTTCAGGCTTTCACTTATCCATGAAGATTTGAAATTATCCCCCGAAATACTATTTGCTTTTGGACTTTTCAACCCTTTTCCTTGATTTGGATTATACAATTGAATCGCTGTGACACTTTTACTGAAAGTAATATTCTTTAATATTTTGTCAAACTCACTATTTAATTCGCTAAAAATTCCGTAATTATGTATTATCTCCTCAATAAATCGTGAGAATAAATTCTTATTGTTATAAAAGTTCTGAAAGAGTTTTTCAAAACTTGGGAAATTATTTTTGTCTTGGATTTGTTCATAAACATCTATTGCAGAATCAATTTGTTTCTCGTTATTATAAATTCTTTCAATTTTTTGAATTCTATTTTCCCGTTCTGTTTTTTTCTCTTTGCCCTGACATTCTTTATAAACCTGAGTTAATAAATTTTGTCGTTCTTTCTTCCTCTCTTTTTGAACAGGATAATCAAAATAGTCAGAAAACTGACTCATATCAGTTTCAGGCTTTTGCTTGATATATCTAAAAAGTGGGAAGTAACTTATTTTTGATAACATCTCATGAGATAATGCAATAGTAGTTGATACTTCGTAATACAATCCTTTGTCTGAAATATAAATCTCAACATCAGAAAGATTTAGCCTGTCAAAAATCTTTGATAGCAAGTTTGCAAAACCGTAGGTTTCCAATAAATCTGAATAAGTTCCAGTTTGTTTGTTTATTTTAAATGTATTCATAAGGTATAATATTTTTCAAATGATTCTGTCGCTTTTTGATCGCATAATCGCAAAATTCGAACAATAAATAAATAGATTAGCCATTCTTTATTTTTAGTTGGAACAATGTCTTGTAGAGATTCTCCTTTTTCTGTTTTGATAAAATCCCCCTTTAATGAGTATTCATCAAATAATTGTTTGATTATATTAATATGATAGTCAGGAATCAAGAAATTAACGAAAGAATGAGTTTCGGGACTATGATGTTTTAGAATAGCATTGCATACAACTTTTGCAACATCTTCTGAATATTCATCGTAAAGCATTTCATATGCTTGCATTGCCCCAATTCCAGCATGAGCTGGTTTGTTTTTTATTTTACATTCTTTTGCAAGATATATATCTATACTATCGTCATAATCGGTATGTGCTAATACCTCAGACGGACTGTCTATTCCTGTTTTTTGTTTTTGAAATTCTTTCATGGGCTTTTGCCAAGCCGAATTCAGTTTGCCATAATCATGTAAACAAATAGTCAATTCTATCAACTTCTCCCAATCAACAACCTCGCCCCAAAAGCTTTCCAATTCATTAAATACATATTTTAAATTAGGTTTAAACTCCGTTTTAAAGCAGTTTAATAATGCTTTGTTGTGTTGGTAAAATGTATCCTTTTTATAAGTAAAAATTATTTTGTTTTTTTTTGTTTCTTTTTTTATTGGGGAAATAATATTATGTTCATTAATAAATGTCATTAATCCTGCTGTTGTGTAGTCAAAATAGCGATTATCAACAAATACGACATCATAATGATTTTTCAGATTATCAAACGATAATTTGCGAAGAAAATATGAATTCTTATCTTGCCATTTAAAATCAAAAAAACTTTCTTCTGCTTGTTCGGATTTTTAAAACACCCAATCATTTGGGTCA
>JAQUHH010000146.1:2926-6246 GCA_028683685.1 Bacteroidales bacterium | reverse complement strand
ACAGCCAAAGGAATATCAATGCCATTTTTTGTCCATTGGTATATGTTGTGATTACCACCAATGCTGCATAACATCGAAAACGAACTGCCCGACAACACGGTAGTATCTATGGCGTTATTAATGCTATAGTGTTGTGGTGCAAAGTATTGATAACACATAGAGCAATTAAAAGCCTGTAATGCCATATTGGGTTCAATGTCTTCAAATGTTAATTTATTATCATAAACCTTCAAACTCACGCCGGGAAGAGGGGTGAAATCCGGCAAATCGTCAAATTCATTATTGTAAATCCATAAATCATGCAAAAGTGGTTTCTGCACCAAACATTCAGGTATTTTACCGGTAAAGTTGTTATTATGGATTTCAAAAGCTGCCAAATTATTTAGTTGGCATATAGAATCAGGGATGTTACCTGTAAATTGATTGTTATATATATGCATATATACTAGTCTTTGCATTCTTCCTATAGTGTACGGTAAGCTGCCGGATATTTTGTTGTTATATAATTCCAATGAATTTAATCGTGTTAAACTACCAATTGATGATGTTAATGAACCAGATAAATTATTGTTTGATAGATTAATACGAGCTACTTGATCAAAGTCATTAACGTCTATGTATATGCCATACCAAGACGAAACAGGACCAGTAAGCCAATTGGTGTTATTGTTCCACGACGGACCATTGGTTGACCAGTAAAGGTCAACCAATGCCAATGAGTCTTGTGCAATTACCTGCCCGTTCGTTGTTAAAGCATTGAATAAAATTAAAAATAAAATTATTTTTTTCATATTGAATTATTGTTTCACGATTTTATAATCATACACTTTATTAGTTGTTTCAACCTTTAAAATATAGATACCTGCCGGTAAATTACTCATATCAATTTGGGTTTTGCCGTCTTTCAGGTTTTGGTTTAAGATGCATGAGCCAATAACATTAAACAGCTTACACTTTACAAAAGTACTATTTTTGTTTGAAAATGAAGAAAATAATTCCATGTTTAACATAGACTATAGAGTTTTACAAATAAAAAACGAAGAAGAATTTATAAAACGTTTAAAAGACGAATACGGGATTAATATTGAGAAATCTAACCATGAAAAAGCAATTATTATAACAATAAAAGAAGCTGTTTAATTTAATATTGCTTTCTCATCAGATATTTTGGAATCAATTGATGAAAAACAAAACAAAAATAAATTAAGATTAAAAAATGAGATTAATTTGCCACCAATAATAAATATAACAACGCTATATATCTTCAATACATTTTTAAGAAAATAAACATTGAATACAATCTAAATTGTGATATATTTGTTTGATATTTAAACCACATAGTTATGAATCGCTTACTTTCTGGTTTCCAAAACGAATGTAAAAAACACTATTTTTGGACGCAACATTCACAGGTTTAATAGCAAACTGCGAAAAGTGGATGGAAAACTTTAGTTTGAAGTACCATAATCAACCGATAAAATATGCAAAACCAAAATAGATGATTTATCTTTCAAAGATTAAAATATCTTACTTTTGCAGTCAATATCAAACAAAAAAATCATGAGAATAAACAAAAACGCTACATCAAATCTAGGATTTAAACGATGGAGTCGCAAGGGCTTTGGCATTTTCAACAGCATTGGTAAATCCGTAAAAATATGTGTATTAACCTTAAGTTGCAGTTTGGTTGCCATTCCGGCAAAGACAAAAGCACAGCAATTGGACACAAACATTGTTGAAAAAACATTAGAAATCGAGGAATTTACCATCACAGCCGACAGAACTCCGGTTGAATTGTCGCGTACGGCAAAAATGATTTCGGTTATTAACAGTGATGAATTAAAGCGGCAAGCCAATTCTAGCAACGAACAAGCCCTTAGGGGCATTGCCTCCATTGATGTTCGGCAGCGAGGCGGAATGGGCATCCAATCGGACATCAGCATCAGAGGTGGACATTACGAACAAAGCATGATTATGCTTAATGGAATCTATTTTAACGATCCACAAACAGGACATTTCAACTTAAATTTGCCCATCGACTTTGAAAGCATCAACCGAATTGAAGTAGTACAAGGCTCTGAAACAAGAGTTTATGGGGCCAATGCCGTCAGTGGGATTGTGAACTTTATCACCCAAACAGACAGTACAAATTTTGTAAAATTATCCGCCATGGGCGGTCAATATGGACTGTATAAAACAAGTGCCGTTTTAAACTACAATTACAAAAAAACAAGCCATTATCTTTCCTTTTCTCGATTTGCTTCGGATGGATATATTGAAAATACAGATTTTTTTCAAAACAATGCATTTTACTTTGGAAATATAAATACAAAAAAAATAAAACTTGATTTTCAAGCTGGATACAATCAAAGAGAGTTTGGTGCAACAAATTTCTATTCGCCCCATTTTCCACACCAATTTGAAGCCAACAGCACAGCATTAGCCAGCATCAAAGCCGAAACCAAAACCAAAATTGTAATTTCTCCAAGCATTTATTGGAGAACCAACAGCGACCGTTTTGAACTCATCCGAGGGATGAAAGAGGCTCCTGCATGGTACACAAAACACAATTTCCATCAATCGCAAATGTATGGAGCAAAAATAAATTCTTGGTATGTGTCAAAAATTGGAAAGTCAAGCATCGGACTCGACTATCGCGAAGAAAGTATCCTGAGCACAGTTCTGGGGGAGACACTTTCTAAGCCCGTTCCCATTAAAAACGAGAATTTGAACTACACTCATTCGCACCAAAGAAACTACACTTCCTTATTTGTCGACCATGAATATTTCCACCAGAAATTCAACCTCTCTGCAGGCGTCATGGCAAATTACAATACCGATTTAAAAACCTGGAATTTCTTCCCTGGAATGGATGCGACGCTGCTCTTATTTCCTGAAATTAGCATTTTTGCTTCTGCCAATTCATCCCTGAGAATGCCCACATTTACGGATTTGTTTTACAAATCGGCAACTCTAATTGGAAACAAAAATTTAAAACCCGAAGAAGCCATCACTTATGAAGCTGGTTTTAAATATATGAACACAGGAATTCAGCTGCAAATTGCGGTATTCGAAAGAGAAGGGAAAAACCTCATTGATTGGATAAAATATCCACAAGATTCACTTTGGCGAAGCGAAAATCTCACCGCCATTACGTTTAGAGGATTTGAATTTGTTTCAAATTTTAAACCTTCCAAAATCATTGAATCTTTGACATTTATAGATAATATTGGAATTTCATACACCTATTTAGATATTAATAAAAACGATCAAGGTTTTGAATCCGCTTATGTTTTAGACCAATTAAAACACAAAGTGGC
>JAQUHH010000146.1:0-2826 GCA_028683685.1 Bacteroidales bacterium | reverse complement strand
AAAAAAGACGGCAGAAAATTTCCTGCCGTCTTTTTAATTTCAAAAATTTAATTTGTTATTTCTTTTCAGGATATAGTACTGCTCTAACGCTATGGTCAGTTTTAATAAGTTTTTGAGCAGTTGTTTGAATTTGTTTTGAAGTAACGGCTTTCACCTTTGCTTCAAATTCATTTACGGATAAAGGTTCTCCATTAAACTCGCTTTCAGATATTTTACTTAACCAGAAGCGATTTGTTTTTACGTCGGTTTCTCTTTTGCGAAGCATTTGTTCTTTTACTTTATCTAGAGTTTCCTCATCAATGCCTTTTTTATTAATTTGATTCATAATTTTCAAAACGGCTTTGGTAAGTTTATTTGTATTTTTGGGAGAACAACCAAAAAGGACCATTAATGTATACGAAGAAGTTGGATGTTTAGAAAGAGACATTTGAGTTTGGGGAGAATAAACACCGCTCATTTTTTCACGAATAACTTCGATAAGTTTAATAGAAAGCGCTTGTTCATACATTGTCAAATAAAGGTTTGTTTCGGGTGTCCATTCATATTCATTACTAAATAAAATGCCCACCATACTTTTATCTTCGGTTCCTTTTCTAACTTCAATGTCTTTTTTCGTCTCAGGGAATTTGTTAAAAACATCTTTAAAGTCCTCTTTTTTATTAGAATTTGGTAAGTTTCCTAGATAAAGATCAATCATTGGAAGGATTTCATCATTGTTAAAACTACCCACAAAGAAGAAGGTAAAGTCACCAGCATTATCAAAACGCTCATTGTATATCTCCCATATTTTATCAAAATCTGCTTTTTTAATAAACTCTTCATTAGGGATGGCCACTTGTCTTGGATCGTTTTGAGTAGAAGTTTTCATCAAAGTATCAATCATCACATACATAGGATTGTTTCCTAAAAGTTTTAATTGGTTTGTCATTTCCGAAACAACGGATTCAAAAGCAGTTTCATCGCGACGAGGAGCTTCAAAATAGAGATAGGTTAACTGAAGTAAAGTTTCAATGTCTTTCACCGTACTACTTCCAACAAAGCCTTCTTTCACTTGGTCGATAAAAGGAGTAATGCTAATATTTTTACCTTTTAGCTTTTTCGACAATTCAACATTGTCAAACTCGCCCAAACCAGCACGATCGATAACGGTAGTAGATAAAAGCACAGATGGATAATCTTCCGCATTTGTCAAACTAACACCGCCTCTAGAGTGAGCATACATCAATATTTCGTCATCTTTAAATTGGGTCGGTTTTAACACTACTTTGATTCCGTTGGAAAGTGTATATTCTGTGATTTCTAATTCTGTATTTTCAGCTTTTTTGATTGATTTTTTACCAGCCACTAATTCCTTGGTAATAAGAGGTTCGGGTTTAAAATTGTCAATGTAAGGAGCTACTTTATTCAATTCTTTATTGTTTAAAATATCAAGAATTTCTTTTTCAGAGGGGATTATAACACCTTCTTTTTCAGGTCCAGTTACGATCACCACCTGATTTTCGGGAGTAATCCATTTTGCTGCTAGAGCATTTACTTCTTCTAGCTTGATATCATCCAAAAGGCGTTTTGCAAAATTAAATTCATTTTTAGCACCTGGAATGGGCTCTTCTGTCAAATAATGTTGCACATATTCGGCAGCGAAATTTGCAGATTCATTTTTATCAACTTCGTTGGCTCTTTTCTCGAAACTGCTTAGCAATTCATCTTTAGCACGATCAAATTCTGTTTCAAGGAAACCATATTGCAACACTCTTTGGTTTTCACGAATTAGCGTTTCAAACGCTTTATCAATTTGGTTTTCTTTGGCAATTGCATACGACATATAGGCTTCCATTGTACGAGCAAAAAAACCATCATAGCCTGTTGACGCCATTACAAATGGGCAATCGGCTTTTTGTTGAATCTCATTAAATCTTGAATTCAACATTAAATTAAAAAGAGCAGTTTCTAATTCGTCTTTATAATCCGCTATTGTTTTTGAAACCGTAGCTTTATGTTTGGTTAAATAAATAACCATATTGCTGGTTGCCTCTTTGTCGGTGGTTACCGAAACCAAAGGTTCAATGTTTTCAGGAATATCATACACCACTTTTTCTCTAGGGTTTTCACGTTTTGGAATCGGTGCAAAAATCTCTTTAATTTTAGCTTCGGTTATATCTAGGTCAATATCACCAACAACTATAATTGCTTGTAAATCGGGACGATACCAATCCGCATAAAATGTACGAAGAGCGTCATGTTTGCAATGTTGAATCACTTCTGTCAATCCAATTGGCAAACGGTTGGCATAGCGAGAATTGTTGAAAAGAACAGGGAACCATTTTTTTCTCATTCTGTCGTCGGCACCTAATCCCATCCGCCATTCTTCCATAATAATGCCTCTTTCTGCTTCAATTTCTTTGCCATCAAGGGTCATATAAGCGGCCCAGTTGGAAAGAACTTTATATCCATTTTCTACAATTTCCGGTTTGTCAGAAGGAACGGTTAGCATATAAACTGTTTCATCAAAACTGGTATAGGCATTCAAATCAGCACCAAAACGCATTCCGATGGATTGCAAATAGCTTACTAATTTGTTTTTCGGAAAATCTCTGGTTCCATTAAATGCCATATGTTCGTTAAAGTGGGCCAAACCTTGTTGGTGATCATCTTCTTGCATCGAACCCGCATTCACAGCCAAACGCATTTCGATACGTTTTTCGGGACGTTCATTTTTCTTAATATAATACGTCAAACCGTTATGCAGTTTTCCGATTCGCACACTGCGATCGATTGGGATATCGGCATTTAGATTCATCTGAGCTTCTAGCTTTCCAGAAAAAAGAA
>JAQUHH010000145.1 GCA_028683685.1 Bacteroidales bacterium | reverse complement strand
GCTCCTGTTTTTGGAGTGAAAGATGAACTTATTTTAGCCGTTTATTCACATATGATTGTCTCGCCGCTTTATCTGTCTGCATATCCTATTGGACATCTAATTCAATTTCAATTAGAAAAATATTTGGAAGGAAAAAATATCGGTACGGAAACTTTGAGGATTTTTGCCCAAGGTCGCCTTCATCCTCAGTTGTGGATGCAAAAAGCAGTAGGGCAACCTCTGTCGGTTCAACCTTTGCTAAAAAGCACAGCCGAAGCACTAAGTGTTGTAAAACAATAGATATGTCAAAAACTAAATATAAAATTGGATTGGTTAATTTCTTAAATTCATATCCTTTTAGATATGGTCTTGAGCAAAAAGAAATTGAATTTCAAACCGCCGTTCCATCCTTGATTGCCAAAGGTCTCGCCGAGCATAAATTGGATATCGGATTGGTTCCAGTGGCTGCTTTTCATGATCATGCACAATGGAATCGAATCAGTAATTTTGGAATCGCTTCTTCCAAAAAAGTAAAAACAGTTTTGCTGTGTGCCAATAAACCAATCGATGAAATTGTTAGCATTATGGCAGACTCCGATTCCCTTACTTCAAATCGGCTTTGTCATGTCATTTTTAATTCTTTTTTAAATCGCAAAATTGTCTGGGATAATTCCAATAATGTCGATGCCATGGTCAGAATTGGAGATAAAGCTTTCGAGTTGGATGCTCGTTTTCCATATGTCTATGACATGGCTGAATTATGGAAAAATCACACCAATTTACCTTTTGTTTTTGCGGTTTGGGCTGCAAATAAAGAGCTTGAAGCTGATTTTATCATTGATTTTAATCTTGCTTTGGAATTTGGAATTGAAAATATTACAGAATCTGTAAAAAAATATCAAGATTTAATAGATGTTTCACCTGACGAAGCTGTTGATTATCTAACTGCTAACATTCAACATACTTTGGACGAAGACTGTATTAAATCTATGGATTTGTTCAAGAAGTTATCAGATATATTATAAAAAAAGCTATCGTTGTCCGACATAAATTTGGTAATTCAATGTAATGTAAAGACTATTTGATATTTATAATCGTTATGAGAAAGAGAGTTTTTTTTTGAATTTGGAATTAAGATTGTGATTTGTTTGGATTTTCAGACGTTTACTCTCTTTATAGTAGGGTAATAAGCGGCTGAAAATCAGACTGTTTAAGTAGGCTGTTAGAGGAAAAACATTTTTAACTTTTCGCAATTCATCCTTTAGGATTTGAGGTAAAAATTGCGAAAAGAGAGCTTGTTTTTTTAATTGATATTTATTCGTGATTTTCAATACTTTTATCCTTAATTTAGTTCGACAAACTCACTACACCGCATGAAGGGAGAGTGTTGAAAATCAATTGATTAATTTTTAGTTTTCAATATTTTCTCCTTTAGGGGGTAGAGGACGAAAAAATATTGAAAACGGATCAGACATTAGTGAAATAAAACCTAAATTTATTATGAAAAAAATATTTGTATTTCTGCTTCTAAGTCTCATTTCTTCGATAGGATGGGGACAAACGATGAATGCGAAACCAGCTGATATGAGCCGTTTTCTCTCTTCAAAATGCTATGTCGTTTTGGATGTTGATCCATTTTCCGAATTTAATGCAGTCATCGATGATTACATGAAGCAATTTTGGAAATTAACTTCTTATGAAATTATTGATGCGAAGAAATTTGCCAATTTGCGCACCCATCCCGAACATTCATTTATGTTTATTTCTTTGGCTGAAATTACTCAATCAAAAACTTCTTTGTTTGCTACTAAAACTCTTTTATTCAAAAATAAAATGTCCTCTCAATTTACGGTATTAAATGTTTCAATGGGTGATAAATCAGGGAATATTCAAAAAATGCCCGAAATTATTTGCATCCCTTTGGCTTATTATTATGAAGAAAATGATGATGACGATTTTGAGGAACCAGAATATGCTCACAGATTGGGTGCAATTCTAAAATCTATCTCGTTTTTGGTAAATGAAAAAATGTCCAATCCAAACCTTAATATTGAAAAAGTAATGGATTCTTACAATTCAGAAATTAAAAATTATGAATTGTGGTTTTTATCAAGCGATTTACCTGGAAACTTACAATCATCTGAAGCTATTTCGAAAATATATCCATATAAAGTTAGAATTGTAACGCAAGAAGAGATTGAAAATGCCATTAAATCAAATTTGAAAAATATTGCCATCCTTCATAAAATTGGTCCCGAAGAGTATCCTCTAAAAGATGTTTATTGTTTTAAAACCCTCATCTCGTGCGAAGATGGAAAACCTTTATACTTTGATTACCACATGATTTCAAAATCAAAGCCAGATGTTTTTTTAATGGATGATTTTAAGAAAATCGGAAAATAATTCTTCCTTTTTTTGTTTTTTTAAATTTATTTTTTTACTTTTGATAATATAAATTTATAAATATTATTTATTCACCTTAAATTAAATGTATCATGGGAGAAAAAGGAATAGACATTTTGAAATTAGATGTGAAGAAATTAATCAAGATGCTAAACGAAGCTTTAAGCGAAGAATGGCTTGCCTATTATCAATATTGGATTGGTGCCAGAGTGATGGAAGGTCCAATGAGAAGCGAAATTGAACCCGAATTGTTGCTCCATGCAACACAAGAACTGAATCATGCTGAATTGGTGGCCGCCAGAATTATTCAATTGGGTGGAACCCCAGTTCTGAATCCCAATCAATGGACAAAATTAAGTCGCTGCGACTATGATGCTCCCACAGATCCATATGTGGAAGTTATTTTAAAACAAAATTTAAAAGGAGAACGTTGTGCGATTCAACGATACCAAGAAATAGCTGAATTTACCAAAGGAATTGATTTTACAACACATCAAATGGCGGTAAATATTATGAATGAAGAGCTTGAACATGAACAAGATATCGAAGATTGGTTGACAGACATGAACCGTCTTAAAGAAGATTTTCTGAAACTTCGTCCATAATTATGACCAATTATTGAAGAAAAGGCACTAAAAATTTTAGTGCCTTTTCTTTTGATAATCAATTTGGATTCGATTTATAAAATTGGGTAAATTAATGATAATATGTTTTTTTAATCCCAGTTAAAACGGCCTTTCATAAAATAAGAACTTATCCAGAATCCATTAATTTTAACGGCATTTCGTAAAAATTTTTCCAGGTATTTTACATTCCCAAATGCGTGGTCGGTGCTTCTGGCGTTGGTGATATACCCTTCGCGGTACAAAGTGTAATCGGTAACTTTCGTAAGCGAAGTGCGGTTGTATCCATATCCTGGATTATCATTCCAATAGCTGTGCTTAAACTTCATTAAATCAATGAAATATCTTTCTTTTATGTGGGATATAGTGACGTAACTTAATGGATCATTGCTAAATATGTTTCGCTTTAGGTAATATAAAATATGTTCTGAGGGTGCAATTTTGTCCACAAAATCTTTTAATAAAACATCATCTTTACTGTCTAAGGCATCGATTAGAGCAAATTTGAGTTCGTCAAAAGTTTTGTACCCAATATGAGGATTCATGGTCGTTTCGGATGTGAGATAATTTCCTTTATCATCAATGGCTCGCATTTTTCCGTTCCGAAATGTCAATGCTTGATAATTTATATTTTCTCCATATTCATAAGAATCTTTGCGTTCAAAATTGGCAACTTCGTCAAACCAATCTTTGCTAATTGCTTCGTTCTTTGAATTGACAATTTGGTATAGTTCATTTCCTTTTTTGGCTTTGTAAAGTGCAATGTTTGCAATGCGCTGTAATTCTGTATACTGGAAAGGAATCTGCACTTCATTTTTCAAATTTACAGTTCCGTATTTCTTCCCTTTTGCAACTATAATATGATAATTTCCGTCATTTGTTTCCGCCACAAAATCAATATTTATAGCATCGTATTTGATCGGAATAATCTCTTCGTTTTTGGCGTTTATTAAACCGAACTTTTTCCCTTTTTGTACGCTAAAATAGTTTTGATTTCCATTTCGAAAACCCTGGATTATTTTATCATAAATCATCGGTATATCAACTATTCCAGTCATTTCGTTGAGCATTCCTGTTTTTCCTTTTTCATCCTTAATATACAAAGAATGAAAAAATGGATTTAATAAGCGATCTTCGTTCAGAATGTAACCGTATTCACGAATGTTTTTAGGTAAAATAAGTTCGTTTTTTTGATTTAGAAAATTATACGAATGTTCATTCTTTTTCAAAATGATAATTTTGCTATTTTCGGCATTGCCACCTGTAATCCATTGATATTCAACAGGAACAATAATTTCTCCTTTTCTGTTATACAATCCCATTTTTCTATCGGGTTCTGGGGTCGCCACTTTAAAACAATCATTTTCAATATCTATCCAATCAAATTCCATAGGAATAATCATTTCGCCTTTAAGATTGACGACTCCAACTTTGTTGTCCAGCGTTACCTTGAGAAAATTACTGAAATTACTTCTGTAAAAGGTACTGATGTCGTCATAAATAATGGGAACGATCACTTTTCCATTAAAATCAATAATCCCGCGTTTTTTGTTTTTTGCCACTCGCAAACCAATTCCGCTGTATTGGTAAATTCCGTCGTTGTCATATTCAAATGCTGCAATTTCTTCTCCTTTTAGGTTGAAAACACCCGATTTATTGTTCTTAGTGGCCATCACATAACCATATCCGTCAGCATGTACTCGAGAAAAATCAAAGGCTGTTTTTTTCTTTGCTGATGAAAAATAGATGCTGAATAAATGGTCCTTTTTTATAAGATAATATGCTTTCATATCAATACGCAAAATTTCATCGTTTTCGGCCGGATAAATTACTGAACCTTCGCTGTTTATCAGGCCCAATTTATCGTTTTTCAGAACCATGAAATCGAAAATGGGCAAGCGGTTTACATTAATAGATTCCATATTATTTCCATTTTGTTTTTGACCTGAATTTATTTTTTTAGAAATCGTATAAGAAATGCTGTCGTATTCAAAAGGAACAATGATTTTATCTGTAATTACACCAAATTTTCCGTTTACTTTTACAAAAGCCAAATTTTGGTACAGATTGGCGTATTCAATTTTTTGAGAAAAAATTTCTTCTGTTTTGTTGAAAATCAATTGTGATTCTCCTTTTTTGTTTTGAATTATAGTTACATAAGTATTTCCTCCAATTATTTTATCGAATTTTATCGAAAGTAAGGGGATTCCAAGGTTTGATATTAGACCCAATTTCCCGTTTTTTCTCACCAAATAATCATGGTTTAAAATTCCGATGCTGTCAAACTCAACTTTGCTTATCAGCCGGCCTTTGAAATCGGCAATTCCTTGAAGTTTTCCATTTGATACGATAAATCCACTTAAACCGTATGTGATTTTGTCATAAACTGCTTCTTGGCGAGTATTTTCTGGATAAACAAATCCATATTTTCCTGCCTGCTGATAATAGCCTGCATTTTCATGATTTCTGATGGGTTCTTCCACTGCATCTGGCATCTCTCGCATGGGTTCAGGGACTTGGGAAAGGATAGCAGTAGAAAACAAAATGAGAATAATAAGTGAAAAAGAGTATTTCATTTGTTTTTTCTTGATTTTTTTAAGAAATATGTATGGTCAGAAATGAGTTTTAGAGTAGGTTTTCTAAATAGTGATTTTGAATTCCAAATAGATTCTTTAATTCCTGAATTTGTTCCAAATAATACGCTCTATTTTGAAGTGGTTTTTGACGTTTTGTGGCAACAATCATTACATTTTTGGGCGTGTGTACCGTTTCAATAAATTCAAAAATATTGGTTTTATAACCGTATGCTTCAAGCATCAGTCCTCGGATTGCATCGGTTAACATTTCGGATTGACGCTCGAGTAAAATTCCAAATTTTGTAATTTCCCGTAAAATATTATCGGGTTTAATTTGTGGTCTTAATTGTTTGTGGCAACAAGGGGCACAAATAATCACTTCTGCATTGTTCTTAATTCCTTGTGCAATAGCGTCATCAGTAGCGGTATCGCAGGCATGCAATGCAATTAGAACATTGTATTCTGGAGTTTTCGCTTCCTGAATACTGCCTTCGATAAATTTTAAGTTTGAGTAATTACACATTTTAGCAATTTCATTACTTTGATCAACTAAATTTGCTCTCATTTCAACGCCCGTAATTACTGCTTTTTTTTGCAAATAATGGGTAAAATAATCATACAATGCAAACGTCAAATATCCCTTGCCACTGCCCATATCAACAATTGAAATCGATT
>JAQUHH010000144.1 GCA_028683685.1 Bacteroidales bacterium | reverse complement strand
TTGCTTTGGCATCTGCTACATTTGTACCGTCGTAACCGTAAACATAATAATAAGAGCCTGCTGCATCTTCAGAACCATCGGCAACCATGTTTACACTAGGCAAGTAGGCAAGGTTTTCTGCCATCCAATATTGGTTGCCAATTTTTACATACTTATATGTAGTACCATCTCTACTGTCAGTAAATGTTTGAGTAATGTTTGGGGATGGAGTATTGCCAATTTTATGATCTTTTTTGCAACTACTGGCAACTACTAAAAATATTCCCATTAATAATAATGGGAATGTAAAATTGTTGGTTTTTTTTATCATGATTTTTAAATTTAATTGTTATTACTGGTTTTAGTTCAACTGTTTTTGTTACTGTTTTGAAAAAGTTCGGATTAGCAATAAGAGTTAACGAGTTATTTTAAAGCCCAAATATATGAAACAAATTACAAATAGCAATGAAAAAATAATTTTAATGAAATAATTGTTTAACTTGCTGATATTCAATGTATTTATATTGGTAATAAAAATGGTGTTTTAGTGCGATTTAAGTGGGGCTGGCAATGAAACAACAACTTGTTCAGATAAATAATTAACAGGCAAGGTAGGCGAAAAAACATGTGTGTTTGACATTGTTTATCTATGTTGTTCAATGCTACCACTGCTCGGCACCACAGTGCGGACAAAATTTTGAAGATCCATGTATTTGTTTGCCACACTGGATGCAAAATTTTAAACCTGATGTGTCGGTAGATGTTGCTTTTTCGATGGTGGGCTGTGGAATGGTTGGCGGCTCAACTGGCTTGATTTGTGCCTTAATTAATCGCTTACGCTTGATGTAACGAAGGAAAAAGTATGCTAGGATAAAGATTGCAACTAGCGGAATAAAAATTATTAAATTCAACGGGAATGGTGTTTCAAATAGAATTGATTTTATGTCATTCCAAGCCCTTTGAAATGCATTAGGCATTGTTTCCTCTTTTGCTAATGGAAGCTCTGTAACCTTTGGTTCTTTTTTATAAGGTTTCAGACCTTTAGATACACGTATCGAATCTTTCTTGGCTCTAATCGCTTCTAGTTCAGCATCTAATACTGCGGATATTGAATCTTGCACTCTTCCCTTTTCAGCTAGACTAGTTCTAAATTCTTCTTCGGTTAACCCTTTTTTCTTAGTAGTATCTTTTTTCGCCTTTACAGGTTCATCCTTTTTGTTTATATGTGTCGAACTGCTTTTGTTGTCATTGCTGTTGCTAAAACTTTTAACCGGCATGTATATTATAACGATAACCGCCAAAATGTAAAATAAAAAAAAGTTCCTTTTCATATGCTAAATTTTTAAAAAAACAAATGTATGACATTATGGTAAATGCAATTGTTAAAAATGAAAAATAAAGCAAATTGTTAGTTTTTTTTACTATCTTTGTAGTGAGAGAAAAGACGTTCATTGAGATGCAAATCTGACCCTTTATTAAAGGGGATAAATCGGGGATATTAATTTTTAGCCACTTGCAAGACACTGTATACCAGGACATAGTAAAAAGAAAACAAAGTCCCGTCCGGACCGCAAAAAAGCTTCACTTTGTGAGGCTTTTTTTTATAATTATCAATCCTCAAGTTTTAGCTACTTTAAAAAAACAGTCCGCATTTCTTACAAAGCGTTTTTGCTTGTATAAGAATTGCGGACGGCTTAAGATTAATGAATATTATTCTTAGTTTGCTTTAATAAGTTTAAAGCGTTCGATAGAATTATTAATCTCAATTTCAATAAAATAAACGCCAGTATTTAGATTAGAAATATCAATTTGGTTTGAATGTATTTTGGGAAAAACAAATAATTTCAAAATTCTTGGTAAAAATTCAAAAAAAAGAGAGTTGCAATTTTCTGCAACTCTCTTTTTTTAATGTGACCCCGCCAGGATTCAAACCTGGAACCTTCTGATCCGTAGTCAGATACTCTATTCAGTTGAGCCACGGGGCCAATTTGGAAGTGCAAATATACAAAGTTTTTTTTATTTACAAGCATTTTTTTGAGTTTGTAGCAATATTTTTTTTGTATCTTTGTTAGCTAAAATGATAAACTCAATGATTAATAATACTATACGATTTTTATTATTTTCTGTTTTTTTATTGCTATTTTCTTTTGTATTTGCCACAAATGACACCTTAATAGATTACAAAGTTCCTTTTTCTTTGAAAGGAATGAAACTAAAAACGGACGAAATTGGACCCAAAGGCTTAGAAGTTATTGGAAACTTTGGAGTTTATTTGGCAGATAAAAAACACGCCAAATTTTATGATGGTTCTGATGGAAATGTCAATAATATCAAATATGTTTTTAATAATTATTATCGTAGGGAAAGCATCAAGGAATATATGAGGGTGAATTACAATCGTGATTCTATTATATCTATTGAAGGATCCAGCAATATGCATTATTCTCCATCGATGTATGTGGGATTTGGATTTAGATACAATTATTCGGCTGAATGGGCTCTAAATGTGCAGTTTAATGTTACTAAGTTAACCGCCAAAGATTTTCTTTCTGTGGAAGTTTTTCCTGCATTCGATAATGATTTAAGAAGTTATATTCGTTTTGGAATTGTTGGCAAAGAGTCGCGAACAATGATTGATGTGGGCATGGTTCGTACTTTTAATCCTGAAAAAAACATTCGACCGATGGCAGAATTTGGATTAAATTTTAGTAATACGTTGGTAAGTGAGTCGTATATTGCTGTTGATGAACAAAAATTGAGCATGATTGATATTTATGCGGGTCGAACGTATATCCCGAATGCGAATGTTCAGGAGTACGAAATTCGTCAGGGTGGATTGGGTTATGGCGGATATCTGGGAGGTGGTGTGAAATTTGCTTTCAATCCGTTTTTATCCCTCGAAACGATTGCTTACCTCTATATGTCCCGTATTCCGCTTGAAGGATACGAAAGTTTTGGAATTCATCCGTCTGCTATTTTTAGAATTGTTGTGAGTCCTGCTTTGTTTATGGAGCATGAATAATATGTAATAAAGTTGAATCTGCTGTTTGAATCTACCGATTCAAAAAAAACATTAAAAACTTGTTTGGTATTAAAAAAAGTTTTATTTTTGTGGCTCGAAAATGAATTTATTCTTCAAAGAATTATAGAAATAATAATTGTATCTTTCTTATTTGAAGAATTATCCCCACAAATTTAAATCATTGAAAATCAAACACTAAGATTCTTATTAAATTATTATTTTATGTATAAAAAGGATGTTCTTAATGAGATGCTATTAAGCGAACTCAAAGATATTGCTAAAGGACTAGGCATCGAAAAACACGAAAAACTTACCAAACTTGATCTAATTTACAAAATTCTTGATAATCAGGCTCTAAATCCGAGCAAAGAAGTTGTGGAACAAGAGAAAAAACAGAGCCAATTGAGTGGACGTCGTCGAACGATTGCAAAGAAACCAGTGGCGAGTTCTAATTTTCAAAAAAAACAAATTACAATCGTTTCTTCAACGGATTTAATTAAAAATATTGAACCCAATGATATTCCTGTAAAGGCAACTGTTGAAGAAGTTAAAATAGAGCATAAGGTAGTTGAGCCAAGAGCTATTGAAACGAAACAAAATGTTCAGAAAAAGAACAATAGAAATAAAAAATCAAATAAAAAAACAGAATCTAAAAAAGAAAAAACTTGGCTTCAAGACGATATGGTTATCGATGATGCTTCGGCTTCCGAAAAAATGGATTTTAAACGAAAAATGTTATTGGAAGATTTGGATTTGGGCATTTCTGACGAAGTTGATATTCCACCAGTGGATTATGCTTTGCTTTCTGATGATGTTATCTCTGACGATGTTAATGTCGATTCAAATTCGCTAGAAAATACCTATGGAAAGCGTAATTTTGTGATTCCCGATATATTAGATGATAATGACTTTGGTACTCCCGTTGTTGATAATACGAATCAGATTACTGATAAAGTTGAAAAAGTAGAAACAACGGATAATAATGAAACTTTAATTGAGAATAAAAATAAACATGCTAAACCTGTTCGGAAATTCGAAATTAAAAAGAAAGTAGGTGATAAAACAATCGAAATGGTTGTTCCAGCAGAAGCCAATGAAACAAGCTCTGAGGATTCTCAAGCACCGAAAAAACAACAGCCATCAGCTCCCGTTGTTGAAAAAGAAACTACGGTTGAATATAATGGAACCATTGTTAGTGAAGGTGTTTTAGAAATTGTAAATGATGGATATGGTTTTCTTCGTTCATCTGATTATAATTACCTTAATTCACCTGATGATATTTATGTTTCTCAATCTCAAATAAAATTATTTGGACTGAAAACTGGAGATACAGTGAAGGGAACCATTCGCCCACCCAAAGAAGGTGAAAAATATTTTCCTCTTGTTAAAGTGGACGAAATTAATGGAAGAAGTCCAGAAGAAGTGAGAGATCGTATTCCTTTTGATTATCTTACTCCGCTTTTCCCAGATGAAAAACTTTGTTTGACAGGACATTCTCTGGAAACTATTTCTACGCGTGTTATTGATTTGTTTGCTCCCATCGGAAAAGGACAGAGGGGACTGATTGTGGCTCAACCAAAAACGGGTAAAACCGTTCTTCTTAAAGAAATTGCGAATGCTATTGCAGCAAATCACCCTGAAGTTTATTTAATTGTACTTCTGATTGATGAACGTCCTGAAGAGGTTACCGATATGGAGCGTAGCGTTCGTGCCGAAGTAGTTGCATCTACGTTTGATGAACCTGCCGATCGTCATGTTCGAATTTCTAATATTGTGCTCGAAAAAGCAAAACGAATGGTAGAATGTGGTCATGATGTTTGTATTTTGTTAGATTCTATTACTCGTTTAGCACGGGCATACAATACTGTTTCGCCAGCGTCCGGAAAAGTTTTATCGGGTGGGGTGGAAGCCAATGCACTTCAAAAACCAAAACGTTTCTTTGGGGCTGCTCGTAAAATCGAAAATGGTGGCTCTTTGACTATTATTGCCACTGCTCTAACTGATACGGGTTCCAAAATGGATGAGGTTATTTTTGAAGAGTTTAAAGGAACAGGAAATATGGAACTTCAATTGGATAGACGTTTGTCGAACAAACGCATTTATCCAGCGGTCGACATTGTTTCTTCTAGTACACGTAGAGATGATTTGTTACATTCAAAAGAAGTTCTTCAAAGGTTATGGGTTTTGAGAAATCACTTGGCAGATATGAATCCGACCGAAGCCATGGAGTTTATTAAAGACAAAATGAAGTTTACAAAAGATAATGATGAGTTTTTAATTTCTATGAATGGGTAAAAAATCATTTCATAAATAATTCTGTGTTATCACTCTGCTGTGATTGTAAACTTGGTTCTTGCAGATGTTTATAAAAAAAAAACTCCGACTTTTTAGCCGGAGTTTTTTTTGTAAATGAAACTTTATTTACCTGCGGGAAATATATCTACTCAATTCGTCAACAGAGGATGAAAAGCTGAAAGCATTGTTTACAATAAAATAGTTTCCTTTGTCAATGGTATAGTCATAAGCATATTTTGCAAGTGAAAGTTTATTGCTTTCAAAACTTAATAATTCCATTAATTCGAGTGTCTGACGAGATAAAATTTTAGTACGTCTTAATGCTGTTTTAGCAATGGAAAGTTTATTGCTATCAAAGGATTGTGAAGCAACTGTGCTTTTTAGCATCGAAAATTCATAATCTTCCATGGGTCTGTTGTCGTTGTCGTAATTTCCTCCGTGATTATTTGCATGGTTATCTACGTGGTTATTGTTGTAATTATTCCCATGATTATTCCCATGATTATTCCCATGATTATTCCCATGATTCCCTTCGTTATTAGTTTCATTGTTTCCTGATGGACGTTCACTTAAAATAATTAGATTTCTGTTTCGGTCAATTATGGCTTCCACAAAAGTATTGTTTGGAATAAAAATGGAACGAGAGAAAAACAGGCTGCGATTTACTCTGCCATTTGCATTATGTCTGACTCTAAAAACTTTCAGGAGATGATTTCCGCTTCGAATATTTGAAATGGTATAGGTGTTTGAATTGTATAATATTTGATTGTTGAAGTGTACTTCTATTTCGCTGTTGTCGAATAAGCGAATTGAAAGTTCTGAGTTTTTTGCAAAAACACCGATGGAAGCAAAAAGCAAAATGGTTGCGAAAATGATAAAATGTTTTTTCATGACTTGGTTCTCCTATATTTTGATGGATTTTAATTTTCTTAAAATTCTATTTTGCAAGCATTGTGCCATCTTTTATTTTATT
>JAQUHH010000143.1 GCA_028683685.1 Bacteroidales bacterium | reverse complement strand
CTTCAATAACTCTGTCGTAAGACTTCCACTCAAAAGCGAAAAGGATTAGCGATAGACCAAGTACAAGACCAATTTGAACAAACAGTGGTCTTTTTCTTTCCAAGTCAGCTTTTTTAGTTTTTTTAATTTCCATATTGAATTGGATGTTTGATTATAGAATTGCAAATATACAAAAAAACACTTATTAGTGTCAAGTTATTGAAAATAATATAGACAATAAACGTGGTTTTTTTACAAATATTGTTTTATGCTCCGATGTGAGCTTTGTAATCGGCAGCAAGCATTAGTTCCTTAACGTCATCAAGATTGCTTATTTTAACTTTAATAATCCAACCTTCACCGTAGGGATCTTTGTTAATCAAGTCTGGATTGCTTTCCAGTTGACTATTAAACTCTAACACTTCGCCATCTAGGGGCATAAAAAGGTCAGAAACAGTTTTTACAGCTTCGATAGAACCAAAAATTTCTTCTGCATCTAAGGTTTCACCTTCGGTTTCTACTTCAACAAAAACGATATCACCAAGTTCGTGTTGTGCAAAATCAGTAATTCCAATAATAGCAACATCACCTTCTACACGAATCCATTCGTGATCTTTAGTGTACTTCAAATTTTCTAATACGTTCATTTTTTATCTTTTTTATGTTTTTAATTTCGCAAGGTCAAAATTAGAATTTTTTTAAATACAATGAACATTTTTTTTGTTTAAATTGCTTTTTTGTTTAAATTGCCGTGTTTTTAACAAATTAATATGGATTGGATTTGGATTTTGGTGTTTGTAATTTTATGGTTAGTCGGTTTAATCGGCTGTTTTGTTCCTGTTCTTCCAGGTCCACCTATTGCGTTTGTTGGTATTTTGGCAATGCAATTTAGCAAAGAGCCTCCATTTTCAACATGGGCGCTTGTTCTTTGGGGACTTTTTATCCTTTTTATTACGATTCTCGATTACTGGGTTCCTGCCTATGGAACCAAAATATTTGGGGGCTCCAAATGGGGGTCAAACGGGGCATTAATAGGAATGTTTGTAGGGATGTTTACTGGTTTTTTCGCAGGACCACTTGGCTTATTTATAGGTGCTTTTGTGGGTGCATTTATTGGGGAAATAATGTATGGGAAAAACGAAAAAGATTCTCTTACTGCTGCTTTTGGAAGCTTCCTTGGCTTTTTGGCTGGCGTCGTAATAAAAGTGGTTTCTGTTTTTATGTTGCTTATTTATTTTTTCATGGGGCTCTTTTTTTAAATATCAATCTAAAATCTATGTATGAAGCATCTGAAATTTTTGTTTTTTATTATTTTATGGGTCACCATCGGCTGTCGAAAAACAACTCAAGACAAAATCGTTTTTCAGAATATAAATTCCGAATATAATTACATAAGAGTATTCTGTGAAACAGATTTTTCTTTTTCAAACTTTGATTTTATTACACAATTTAAGGATTTGAAAGCTGTTTATTTGCAAAATAATTATAATTTCCTTTGGTTTGATTCTCTTTCGATCAAAAACATAGCCGATACTGCAATTTCTCAAATGAGCTTGGCGAAAAGCAAAGGTCTGGATTGTGCTTTTTACCATTTGCCTCAAATAAATCAGCAGATACGAATATTCAACCATAGAACCTCTTTTTTGAGTAAAACATCCAAGGTTATTGCCGACCTCCTTTTGACAGATGCTTATTTGAATTATTGCCATCATCTTGCCTATGGTTGGTCCCAAAAAAAGGATTCAATTCCAAAAACATTTGATTTTGCAAAACTATTGCTCTCTGAATCACCTTCTATCATTCCATACATCATTGAGCCAAAAAATGTCCATTATAAGAATTATATCCAATCGTGGGGAAAGTTTTATGATAAATTTCACACTCTTCCAGAATCGAATATTCCATTTATGGAGGACGATTCGTTAAATTGTTATGCATCTACAATCCAAAGATTGGAATATTTTAAACTTCTCGAAGTAAATGACTCAGCAAATTTTCCAAAAATCAAAAATGCCATTACACAATTTCAATATTTATTTGGAATAGAATCTTCGGGGAAACCTGATTCTCTAACTGTAGTTCAATTAAATAAAAGCTTTGAATTTTATCACGAACAAGCCATGTTGACCGTCGAAAAGCTAAAAAGTCCAGATTTTGATTCCATATCTTCTTTTATTTTAATTAATATTCCAAGCTTTACCTTGTTTTGGACCGAACAAAATGAATTGGTTTCTACTTATAGAGTAGTCACTGGAACAAGGAGAAATCAAACACCAGAGTTGATAAGTTCCATTACAAAGTATACTCTTTTACCGGATTGGAATTTGCCCTACAGCATTGCAACCCAAGAAACGCTTCCACTGATTAAAAGAAATATTAATTACCTAGCCAAAAACAGATACATTATCACCAATCACCAACGAGAAATGATTGATCCAGTTACGGTTAATTGGTCAAAATTGAATCGCTCAAATTTTCCGTATCGGATTGTACAAACGCCAGGTTCTCACAATGCTTTAGGTTTAGTGAAGTTTTATTTTAATAATTCACACGATGTATATCTTCATGATACTCCTCAAAAACGTTTTTTTAAAAGAAACATTCGAGCGTTTAGTCATGGTTGCATGCGACTTGAAAATCCATTTGGGTTTTTAAAAAAAATACTCGAATTTGATCAAGGGATGTTGCATTATAGCGAAAAATTGTTGAAAGAGAAAAACTTAATATTGACCCAAAAGAAATTTGAAAAAATACGTGAAGGCGAGAAAAATATTGCGGCTGTAGATACCGTTAATGCACATCTAGAACGCAAGCAGCAGGCTGATTTTAGATTTAAAAACAGAATTCCGCTCTTTGTTTGTTACTATAGTTCGTTTTACGATATGGATGGAAATGTTTTGTTTTATTCCGATATCTACTCAAGAGACGAGGCGTTGCTTTCAGAACTTAGAGCATTGCGTGCTATCGTCCCCGAATATGATTTGTAAATTAAAAGAATAGTTTTTTTTAAAAGATTTTAGATATATCTTATGGAGACTTCTTTAAAAAACTTCACTTCTAAAACCCGAGCTATTTTCTTGATAACCGTTCGGCGAATTTCTAAGTCCAGTGGCAAGTTTGGGTCTTGATGAGCAATGTTTATCCGGGTTCCAATGATAAAATCGATGGTGTCGCTTTCGAAAAACATTTTGATGATTAAATCTGCAGGACCATTGCTTAAAAATGTTTTATTATCAAACTTTTTCAAGATTGTGTAAACCTTGCTCAGGGTTAAAATTCCTTCTGTAATCAAATCAATGCCCTCCATATGAGAGATAGGTGGCAGGTCGAAATCTTCAAAAACAAGATCGTCCGAAATTTTACTTTTCAGCTCTTTTGCAATAATATCTGCGGTAGTTCCGCCGCATAGAACTTTTTTGCCCTTGTAGTTTTTAACCGTTTGGGCATATTCTAAATCTTTTTCCATTTCATAGGGAGGTCCACTGCAGAGCAACATCTTGCGAGGATCTCTAAAATAAATAACTCCACATGTTATATCGTCTTTGGGTTTATAATTGTCGTGCATATTAGAACGTGCGACAATTTTTGACGAGAGTTGAGCTGCTGAAATATTGGGAGTTCCATTGATTAAGCCTAATATGTATTCAGTAATGTCTTCTCTAGGCCATCCAAAAGGGAATTTTTCGCTTCCCAATCCGGACTGTTCTACGCCATCTGAAAAAACAATTATTCGATCTTCTTTTTTTGCATAAAAAGAGCAATACATTAATTCTTTGTGATCATTATCTTTCAAATCCAGTAACAAACATTGCCATTCTGGTTCAAATATGACTCCTCCTCGGGTAATAATGCATTGTGGATTTTCATATTCCAAGATACTCACTTTTCCATCGGGTTCAATGTCGAAAATGGCAAAAGTGGAATAGGAAACTTTACGTACGCTGCATACGGGTAATGTTTTTATAATCGTTTCCGCTGTTTTTGCTGGATCGCGATGTTCTCTGGTAAAATTGAGAGCCATTTGGGCGGTTAGAGTTGCCAAAACATTTGCTTTTACCCCGTGACCCATTCCATCCGAAAGAACAGCAATTCGACGATTTTCTTCAACGACTTTATCAGTTAGAAAAATATCCCCGCAAATGCGCTCTTTGTCATGATTGTGCTGCGTATGATTAATCTCTATAAAAAAATCATTGTCCATTATTTTTTCTTTTCTGCTTTAAATGATTCAATAACCGAGTTTAGCATCCTTTCTGTATTTGAAGCTCCTTCGCCCAGTAAAAATCCAATGTTTTGCACCATTGATAAGTTTTGGTCAATGGCTTCGACAATTCTGTTTTCAAACTCTTCATATCTCACTTCGCGAGCGTGGAAAGATCGGAAAATAGCTCCGGCCAATTGGTTTTCGACAATATTAAACACACTTAAGATGTATTTGTTTTCGCCAATGCTAATATCTTTGTTGTGAATGGGCTCGTTGTTGTTGATAGCATACTCAAATGTGCTGCTAACAGTGGCGGGAAGGATAGAACGAATGTCAGCTCCTTTCATTCCGGGAATTACATCGTTAATCATTTCTGCCTCTTCTCCGATAATATTTACCAGTCCTTTGTTGGCTTCATGAATTTTCATATCGGCCGTAAAAAACACGACTCCAACAGTAAGACTATTAATGGTACGAGAGATGGTTTCCGACTTTTCCTTAATGCTTTTATTTGTTTTTTCGACGGTTTCGCGAAATGTATTTATTTCATCTTTATACATTTTTATGCGTTCATCGTTTTGTTTCATAAATTTCGAATACGATTTTTGGCTGTTTAACGAGCGGCGCAAGCACATGTCAGCGTGTCCGTATCCCATATGAATGCCTTCGGCAAGTTCCTGACAATTGGTAAAACCACATGCTCCGCAACCTTCACTTTTATGAGGATTGCCATGAAGGGTGTCAATTATGTCATCTACAATTTCATCGGAAGGCGGTTTCCTTCGTTGATCATTTTTTAGAAAAACGGGAACTGGATTTATGTCCGAATGAGAATTTATATTTTCTTCCCAATGTTTTTTGTCAATGGAAGATAATCTTTTTTGAGAATATTTTAGAACCGCCGAATTTCGTTGATATTTATTGGTTTTCGAAGTTGTTCCTGGTCCCATAATGCAACCTTCGCAATAAAAAGCATTGAGATGTTTGTTGATGTCGGTATAGTCATGAATAAAAGTTCCGAAAGCATCGTGAATATTTTTGGTGCCTTCGATGCTCATAATTGGACTGTCAAATACTGAATCGTCCATTTCCAAAGTGTCCAAAATGCCTGTATTAATAGGGTAAAGCAAGCCTTTTAAGCCCAAAGGCTGGTCAAAGTCGTCGCTTTCGGCAATGTTTTCGGAAATATTATAGTGAACGAACAATTCCCGAATTTCATCGAAGGTCAAAACAATGGTTTGCTTTGTGCTTTCGTATTTTTGAGTTTCGTTTTTTACAGAAATACAAGGAGTGATATAAAAAATATCGACATTTTCGCCAGGGTGAATTTTTTTGGCAAGATTTACCGACAGCATCATAGGAGAACCTATGGGTGCTAGGTTTTGAATGATTTCTGGTGTATATTTTTCAACATATTCAACAACGGTACTGCAATAAGAGCTAATATAAAGTTTGCCCTTGGATTGCTTGAAAAGTTTTTTGTATTTCTTGGCCATTAAATCAATGGCAAAAGAAGTTTCGTAAGCAAAATCAAATCCGGTAATTTTTAGCATTCCTACAAATTTCCGGTAATCGCTAATGTCTTCAAATTCAGAAGCAATTGCAGGGTCGCAGAGAATGATTTTTGTAGAGTCGGATTCTAATGCTTTTACCGCTTTATCAATGTCCTTGCGGTAACCAATCGCATCTTCTGGACAGATTTTATAACAAATTCCGCATCCAATGCATCGGTCGTCTGAAATTACTGCTTTTTCATTTTTTGAATCAATGTCTATGGCTTTAACCGGACAATTTCGAATGCATGAAAAGCATAAGGTGCATTTGCTGGGGCTAACACTAAATAATGATTCCATAATGATATTATTTGGGGTCAAAATAACTAGATAGTAAAAATGGGATATCTTCGGGTTTTACTTTTGAATATTCTTTGCCGTTAATGATAATTAATGGGCCTTCCTCACATTTATTCATGCAATGTTTGCCCTTAAAAGTCACTTTCGATTCTAAATTATTCAGTTTTAAATATTGATTGATTCTTTGATAGTTCTCTTTGTTTCCTCTCGAAAAACAAGAACTACCCATGCAAA
>JAQUHH010000142.1 GCA_028683685.1 Bacteroidales bacterium | reverse complement strand
TTTTTATGGGGCTTTCGGGAAAGTCGTTTTTCCACCAAGAAACTTTTAAATCGTCTTTAAATTCAGTGTTTTCCAGAGTAAAACCCATATCACGCAGTCCAAAATCGTTCAATCGTTTGGCGAAAAAATAGTATAAAAGAGTTTGATCTGTTATTTTTGAAGGATCACGAGAAACGTAGACTTCGTTTTTTTCAGTATTATAAATCTTAATTTCGCCTTTGCTGTCGGTAATTATAAAATGTTCGAAGGGCTCTTTTTGATGGGTAATCAAAATTCCGCTTTCAAAATGATAGTAAATATTGCTGACGATGCTTGCTTTTTTGTTGTCTTTTAGCATTCGTACCGTTTGTGTTAAGCTGATTTTTTGCTCGTTGATTTGCCCTACAAAAGCTAGGAGGGGAATGGCAATAAGTAAAAAGAGAGCCAGTTTTTTCAGATTCATCATTTTGAAAGTTTATTTAAAAAATAAATGATAGAATGAATTTTTAATATTACAGATGTTCTAAAATCACACTATAATGCACAAAAATACAATTTTTAGAGCAATTGTTTTCTAATCTGATTTAATTTCCATAAAAATCACACCCAGTTTTCATTTGGAAAGATTAAATGGAGAAATTTTTGAGAAATTTTTTTTTGAGTTTATGGGCTTGTTAAAGGCTTCTTGGATTGATTTGTTTTGGAAACCAAGTAGACTACAAAACCGATAAAAAGAGCTGCCGAAATTTTGACAAAACTGAAATTTCCCATCCCTAAAAAGTAGGCCGTTATCCCGGCAATTAAGGGTTGTGAATAAATATATACTCCCACTACGCTAGCGGATACGTTTTTCATGGAACTGATAATAAATAAGTAAGCCAAAAAAGTAGTGGCAAAAATAACATAGAATAATGATAACCAAGGTTCTATCGAATAATTAGCATAATTGCTAACACTGGTGGTTTTGTAAAACAGAGGAGTAGCAAAGATAAATCCAAATAGAAAAATCCATTTCATTAGGGTATGGGGCTTGTATTTGGCGGTTAATGGTTTTGACAAAACGATGTAGAATGCGTATGAAATGGCATTGATTAATATAAATAGATTTCCTGTTAAACTGCTCCCTTTGCTGGCTGCCGAAGTTCCTTCCACGACAATTGCAAGCGCTCCGATTCCTGCTAAGGCAATTCCCAAAATTTTTGAGTAAGACATTTTTTCTCGATGAATAAAATGAGCAAACAATAAAATTAGAACTGGATTTGATATTTGAATAATTGATGCATCGATAGGCGTGGTTAAATTCAAGCCTTTGAAAAACATAAATTGATTTAAGAAAACTCCAAAAAATCCACATACAATAAGTCTGGCAAAATCTTTTTTGTCTATTTTTTCTGTTTTGAAAAAAAGTCCATACAGCCAAAATAGGATTAAAGCACCGCCAATGCGATACAAAACAATGTCGTTTGGGAGGAAAAAACGGGGCATTAGTCCTTTTGAAATAACAAAATTGAGTCCGAAAATTAAATTTCCCCCAATCAGGGCAGCGTGGGCATTTAGAGCTTTGTTTTTCATTTCACTCTTTGGTGCCGACCTGCTTTAAAAAAGGTGCGTTGGTAATATGCTTCGTTTAAGTTGCTAATCATAACTCCTTTGGATGATGAGGTATGAACAAATTCATTATTTTTTAGATAGATTCCCACGTGTGTAACGCGGTTGGCAGAAGTGGTTTTAAAAAACAAAATATCACCTTCTTTTAGTTCAGATTTGTTAACGAAAAACACATTTTTCTGAATGTCTATGGAGGAGCGGTAAAGTTCAATGCCATAAACTTCTTTATAAATACTCATTACTAAACAGGAACAATCGATGCCTGATTTATCGCATCCGCCGTTTTTATGGGGTGTGCCGAGCCAATAATTAATGGATTTAGTGAGAGCTTCATTCCTAGCTTTAACAGCTTTTGTATTGCTTGAAAAAGACGTTGGCTTGGTTGTTTCCCTTTGGGTAAGAGGACGTTTTACAACAGCTATCTTTTTCGTATTACAGGAGTGAAATGAGCACAATACAAGCGTAAAGATAAATAAAAATGAAAATATTTTTTTCATTTAATTTATTCTTTTTTGTCGTAATTTGATTCTTGAATTAAATTACCTGCTTCATCGAAAACTTTCCAAATACCAACTTTTTCGCCCATTTTATATTGTCCTTCAAAAAAGATATTTCCGTTTTCGTGCCATACTCTTTTTTCACCATCTTCGATTCCATCAATATAATATCCTTCGCTCCATTTATTGCCATTTTCAAACCAGGCAATCCAGTGTCCGTCGCGTTTTTCTTCTTTAAATGAACCTTCAATTTTCTTTTTTTCGTCGGGCCAATAAGCAATTTCTTTTTGCAGAATTTTTGTATCGCCTTCTATCAGATAATGTTTTTCAATTTCTGGTTTGCCGTCAGGATATGTTTTTTCGATGACTTTTTCGATTTTTGGTCCACAGGATTGTAAAAATAGAGCAGAAATCAGTAAAATTGAGGTCAGAAATCGTAGCATATTTATTTAGTTTTTAATGATTTTTCGTATTCTTCATTAAGTCCAGTAATAATGTCTTGGGTGATATCGTATTTTTCGTTGGCAACTAAAATGCCACCGCCTTTGGTATATCCCAAAATATAATCTGCATTGTATGTTTTATTGTATCGATTGGCAAAGTTAATTACAGAATCTGTGATTTGTAGCTGCATTTGATATTCTAATGCCATGATATCGCTTGAATATCGTTCGCCAAGGGCTACAATCTCATCTCTTTCCTGCATTAATTTTCGTTCGGCATCTTGGCTTTGTTCAAAGGTGATACGGTTGTTTTGAACATTGCTTTGGAAGTTGGTAAGCTTGGTTTGAAACGTTTGTTGTTTGCTCATCACTTCCGATTCCATTTTCTCTTTTTTGACGATCAACTCATCTTTTAGTTGTTCCACTAATTTATAATTTCCAAATACAGAATCGGTGTTTAGAAAAGCGATATTTATTCCGACATTTTCCGAAAATGCAGCTTCTTTTTTGGTGTTTTTGTTTCCAAAAGGATTGATAATCAGAATTACTAGGACAATGAATAAAACAATATTTACGTAAAAATTTATAGTTGAGAATAAACTTTTTTTGTTTTTTTGCATCTCTTTCGAAGAGTCATCTGTTTGATTTACAACCTCATTGGTTTCTTCTATTGCGTTTTTTTGTTCTTCGGTATTTTCCAAATTATTTTCCATGATTTTTTAATGTATGATTATTAATTTGCTAATTCTGAGAAAAATTTAATTCGAACGAGTCTGATTTCTTCTTCCGTATATTCATCTTCGCCTAATTCTTGGAGTGCTTTATCGACGGAATCGGTTTCAGCTTCACGGAAATATTCATAAATTTCTTCAACGTGATAAGGGTCAATGTATTCGTCGGTGTAATAATTCAAGTCGATTTTAGTACCGGACGAAACGATGCTTTCTATCTCATTAACAAGTTCGTCCATGCTGAGGTTTTTAGATTGAGCAATGTCTTCCAATACCAATTTTCGGTCGATGCTTTGAATGATGAAAACTTTTAAGGCCGACTTATTAATCACCGATTTTACGATTAAATCTTGAGGTCTTTCAATTTCGTTTTCTTCAACGTGTTTTTTGATAAGACTCAAAAAAGGAGTGGCATATTTGTGTGCTTTTCCTTGTCCAACTCCAATAATTTGAGTCATCTCTTCGATTGTAGTCGGATATTGAATACACATATCTTCGAGAGAGGTGTCTTGGAAAATCACAAAAGGAGGCAGTTTTTCTTTTTTTGAAATTGTTTTTCGAAGATCTTTTAATAGAGAGAAAAGAACTTTATCAACGGCACCACCTTTATGTCCTCCACCAGCAATGTCTTCAATTATTTCATCATCGTCGTCTGAATCTTCAGTTTTTTCTTGAACCAACATAACAGGATAACTTTTTTTCAAAAATCGTTCCCCTTTTGGGGTAAGCTTAAGTACACCGTAGTTTTCAATGTCTTTGGTAATGAGTTCTTCAATAAGTGCATGTCGGAATGCACCACTCCAAAAACGTTCGTCAAATTCCTGCCCTTCACCAAACAATTTCAAATCGTTATGTTTGTATTGTTTAATGGTGGGAGTGAGTTTTCCGGTGATGATATGAACCAAATGTTTTTCTTTGAATTGTTGTTTGGTGTCTTTAACAAGTTCCACTGCCATTTGAACATATTCTTGACCATCAATTTTTTGTTTTGGATGCAAGCAGTTGTCGCAGTTTCCACAATTTGTTTCGTGATATGTTTCACCAAAATAATGAAGCAAAAGAACACGGCGACAAACGGGGGATTCTGCATAAGCAATAGTCTCCGACAGAAGTTGTTTGGCAATTTCTTGTTCGTTGACACTTTTGTTTTTCAAGAACTTTTCAATTTTTGCAACATCTTCATATTCATAAAAAGCAACGCATAAGCCTTCTCCATCATCGCGACCGGCTCTGCCTGTTTCTTGATAATATCCTTCCAGGCTTTTGGGCATGTCGTAGTGAATAACAAAACGCACATCAGGTTTATCGATTCCCATTCCGAAAGCGATGGTTGCAACAATGATATCGGTTTCTTCCATCAAAAACATATCCTGATTTCGAATTCTTGTTGCAGAATCTAATCCAGCATGATATGGAAGTGCTTTAATGTTATTAATCTGCAGAGTTTCGGCTAATTCTTCTACTTGTCTGCGACTCATGCAGTATATAATTCCTGATTTCCCAGAGTTATTGCGGATAAACTTTACTATTTCACGCTCAACATCTTCTTTGTGTTTTGGTTTGGGGCGTACTTCATAGTATAAATTGGGTCGGTTAAATGAGCTTTTAAAAGAAACGGCATCCATCATGGATAAGTTTTTTTGAATGTCGTGTTGAACTTTTGGAGTCGCTGTTGCTGTAAGTGCCATAATGGGAACATTTTGTCCAATGCCTTCCACGATGGGACGAATTCTTCGATATTCTGGTCGGAAATCATGTCCCCATTCAGAAATACAGTGTGCTTCGTCAATAGCGTAGAAAGAAATTTCAATTTCCTTAAAAAAGGCAATGTTTTCTTCTTTCGTTAATGTTTCAGGGGCAACATATAACAACTTGGTTTTTTTGTTTGTAATATCAAGTTTTACTTGTTTAATCTCACTTTTGTTGAGAGAAGAGTTTAATACATGTGCAATTCCTTCTTCAGAACCATAATTACGCAATGCGTCAACTTGATTTTTCATTAAGGCAATTAGTGGGGATATAATTATCGCAGTACCGCTTAGCATCAATGCAGGAAGTTGATAGCACAGCGACTTTCCTCCTCCGGTGGGCATAATTACAAAAGTATCTTTCCCCTCGAGTAAAGTTAAAATAATTTCTTCTTGGGTTCCCTTAAAGTTTTTAAAACCAAAAAACTTTTGGAGCATTTGATGTAATTCTTTCGAATTAAATTTTGTCATAAAATATATTTATAAATCAAACTGAATAATTGATTATTCTAAAATTAATATTTTTTTTTGAATTGTCAAGTGTTTTGCAAATGTTTTTTTCAAAATAGATGCAAATGTAATATAATTAATAGGTCTTGTTCAAGCGAATACGGTTTAAAGTTTTGTTAATCTTTGTGTTATATAATAAAATATGTTATAAAAAATCTACCAATCATCTTTTTTTACTTCTTTTGGCTTCATTCCTTCTTTTAGGGAAACAATGATTTCATTAATTTGCTCATCAACTTCTTTTAAATTATCATAGCGGGCAGGAAACCACTCTTTGTTGGTGTTATCGAGCCATGGCTCAATGGGTTGAAAAGCTTGAGCTTTAACAGAAAAGCGAGTAAAAGTGTATCGATATCTGCCTTCTTTCATTTCCATTGTAAAATTATAGTTTACCAAACCCGACATTATTTTAGTGCCGTCTTTGGCGGTGCTGTAAATTTTTACTCTTGATGTAATTTCGACAAGACCAGATTCTTCGTCAGCACTTTTTATAACAGTAGTTGTTTTGTAGTATAGCGAAACCCATTCGGTGAAACGAGCAAATAACTCTGCTTTTGTTCCTTTAATTTCAACCACTTCTCTATACGTGATTTGCATTGTTGTGGAATCCATTGGCATTTTGGGCACTTCTATCTCTTTTTTGCCACGTTGTGCTAATAAAGTGCTTTGGAATGCTAGAAAAAGGCTTATCGTAATGATGGTTTTTAATGTTTTCATAGTTGTTCTATTTTCATGTTTAATTCCGAATGTAGATTTCGAAGCAGTA